>JAILIJ010000194.1 GCA_024695315.1 Bacteroidaceae bacterium | reverse complement strand
TATCTTAAAGCTCTTGTAGAAAAACAACCTGACGGAAAATGTGGTATTACGTATAGAGAAAAGAGTCGCAAATTATCGACAATAGATTTTGTGGAAAATACATTTTCTAATGATATTGCTAAGAAGGAAGTCGCGGGTTTTGATTTAGCAATGAAATTTGATTATCCAAAGCCCACTTCATTGATCATTGATCTCATAGAATCACATAAGAATAAAAACGCAACTTGTCTGGATTTTTTTGCTGGTTCCGGCAGTACCGGAGACGCTGTTCTTAAACTTAATTTCAAAGACAATGGGCAAAGGCACTACATCTTGGTACAAGACGCTAACGATGGTGTCTGTAAAACTGTCACATACATGAGAAATAAAAAAATTATTGAAGGATATGGTGAAAGACCCCCTCTTGGCAACTCTCTCAAATACTATCGTACAGCTTTTGTCGGTTCGAATACGAGTGATAAAGCAACGGATGATGATAGGACTGTCCTTGCACAGAAGGCTGGGTGCTTGCTAGCACTTGCTGAGAATACACTATACGAACAAAAGAAAACGGAGAATTATCAGATTTTCAAGGATAAGGATAAAGATGTGTGGACAGCGGTATATTTTACTGAAGACAATCGGTCAAATGTCTTTATGCCTTTCGTAAATGATGTCAGGGCTTTGCAGGGCATTAAGAACGTATATATTTTCAGTTGGGGCGATGTATCGTCTTATGAAGCTTATTTTGGTAATGTCGACAATTTAAGCCTCAAAAGTATTCCTCAGCCTATTCTTGATATCTACAAATCACTTAATTCGTAAATAATATGAACCAGATAGCATTTCAGATTGACGCGGTTGACAGACTCGTTCAACTAATCAAAAGTTTGTGGACACGTGATGAGAATATGATTCCTATTGTGCTTAAAGCTCCTACAGGAAGCGGCAAGACGTATATGACAGAAAAACTGATTTGTGACCTTGCTGAGCAACCAGACTGGGATGGTAATGTAGCATACGTTTGGATAACTTTTTCCGAAGACCTTGCTTTGCAGAGTAAGGAGAAGTTTGATTTATATTTCCCAACAACAAAGCATGGACGCTTACTGACGATTGAGGATTTCAATCTTGGTAAGATGCAAAAGAATGATGTCCTTTTCCTAAATTGGCAAAAGCTGGTAAGCAGAAGTGCAGAAAACAGGATATATCGCCGTCCTACGGATGAACGTATGCGCCATGAGAACCGCGTGTATTTTGAGGATTTTGTGGAGAATACTCATAAAGATGAGGTTGAGATAATCCTTATAATTGATGAAAGCCACCTAAACGTCACAGATTCGGCATATAGAGATGTGATAAATCCTCTTAATCCGAAAATAAAGCTCAACGTGTCTGCCACTCCTAAGTCGGAAAGTCTCAACGAAGCTTGGTCTTATGGAAATATTGTAGAAATAAAACGCGAAGACGTAGCTGCTCAAGGACTGATAAAGGAAAACATCATTTGTCAGACGGAAGAAGAACTCAAGAAATATGAAGGCGAGGACATGGATCATATCCTCATCAAGCTTGCCATGGATAGACGTAAGCAGTTGAAATCCGAAATCGAGGCTTTTGGCAAAGATGTGAATCCGCTTGTCATCATACAGCTGCCTAATGACGATGAAGATTTGATAAAAGAAGGTCAACCGACTAAGGAGGAGATTGTCAAGGAGTATCTCATTTCACAAGGCGTGAGGGCTGACAGAATAGCGTCTTGGTTTACCGGTAATAAGAAGCCTGTTGGGTTGGAATTGAACAATAGTCCATACGAATATCTTCTTTTCAAGACGGCTGCCGGTACTGGCTGGGATTGCCCACGTGCACAGGTGCTTGTGATGTTTCGTGACGTAAAGTCGGAAATCTTCAACACCCAGGTTATTGGTCGTATTATGCGTGTCCCAATAATGAATGAAGAGGTATCAAAAGTGTTCCGCAATGGATACATATATACAAACTTCTCTCGCGATGCGGTAGAACATGCTAAATATGGCGACAATTCAAATAAGCCAAAGACTCTTATATCATATAATAAGAAGAATAAGGACTTTACATTGGATCCCCGTTTGCTGACAGACTTTCTTTCTCGTGTAGATTATGGAGACTTGGGTAAATCGGGAGAATTTCAGCAATGTCTGTTCGATACGTTTAACGAGTTCTTCAAAATTAACGATGATGACATGATGGATAGTGTGAAAGGAAAGCTAACGAAGAAGGGTATAAATGTGGATGATGGCTTTTCGCATGATGTCATTAGCGATATAGAGTTCTCGGATTTAGCAAAGATTGGAGTGGAACTGAAAAGGGCTCATCAAACAAATCGCGAATGGAGTAGAAACGATGTGCAGAAGTGGTTTACTCTTACGCTTGTAAACATTTTGAAGTCGCAAACAGATGATGATTGCAAGGTGGGCAATATTGTGCGCGCAACTCCAGCCTTGAAAAGTGCCATCAGATTGTGGTTCAAGTGTTATGCCATGCGTTGGGAGAACGAAGACCGTTGGTATAGAGTGTTCTTGAATGATGTAATAAACAAGGGGGCGAACAGCGTGTTCCGAATGCTGATAACAAAAACGTTGAAACAGTATCATCCTATACTTGAGAAGCAGTTGGAGGATAGACGAAAAGAGAATGAACAGCGTGAGAGCGAGCCTTTCGTACTGAAGAAGATGTATGGATTTACAGAGGAATATGAAGAAATAGATGTTTCAAAATGTCTCTTAGTTCCGTTCTATCTGCATAAGAACTACACAGGACAACAGAACGAGATGAATTTTGCTAAATATCTTGACCAGCAGAACGAGATAGAATGGTGGTTCAAGAATGGAGACAATGGAAAGGATTGGCTTTCTATTCGTTATTTCAACGAGGTTACTAACCAAGAAGCTTTATTCTATCCTGACTGGATATTCAGAAAGAAAGATGGAACTATTGGCATCTTTGACACCAAGGGCGGCTTCACGGCCTCCGATCCTTCTACGAAAAATAAGGCTGAAGCCCTGCATGAGCGTATAAAGTATCTGAATGCACAACCTCGTGAACATATCCATTACGTTGGCGGTATTGTCATTTATTCCAACAACATGTGGTATTATAATGATAATGACACGTATCATTATAACCCTCGCAGTACAGATGGATGGAAAAACATGAATGAGCTTTTTGGGATATAGCACACGAGCTGTATCTTCCAGTACCATACGGGAAAAACTCCAGTACCATGCGCATGGTACTGGAGTTTTTTGCGTATGGTACTATCTTGTAAAAAAAGGA
>JAILIJ010000180.1 GCA_024695315.1 Bacteroidaceae bacterium | reverse complement strand
TATTTATTCTCAGATGTAAAGATATTTAAGAATAAAATATTGTTTTTTCTTGGTATGAAGGACCCATTGAGAATTACCTTTCTTGTTTTTGGAGAGTGAAGATGAAAGGTTACGCTTCCGTCAGGATTAACTGTCGGACTGTTGTTCTGCGCCCAGTTTAGAAGCGTGTAGAGTGATATGAATAAAAAGAATAAAATTCTCATAGTTCCATGTATATATGAATTATGATGTTTAGAAATGGAAGCCACCATGTATAGTAAAACTCTTTATATCACCTGTACCATCATCAGAATGGCGGTTTTTCTGTATAGTATAACCTATAAGCACATATCCGCCTATTCGTGGTGAGATGCCAAAGTCTACTCCTATGCCTGGGCTGAAATACAAGTCTTTATATCCTATGAACGAGTAACCTATTCGGCAGTCCACTAAAGGTGCTATTTGTCCGTGCGTGATGTAAATCGTTGCATTTGTGAATACTGGCATATTGTTGGTATTTGAGTATAGTGTCACTTGGTCGCCTTGGTAGTATATGCGTTCTATACCTATACCTCCTCCTAAGAATAAATGACGGTTGAACTGGTATCCATGTATGGTAAAAGTGGAGTTGTGAATGATATTCGTGTTATCTTCCTTTTTGCTTTCACTCAGTTCTATGAAAGCTCTATATCCTTTTGGTCTCCATTTGCGTGGAGGAAGTTGATCGGGTTCTTGGATGTCCACAACATAAAGGCTTGCTTTCTCTTTGGCTATGCGTGCCACATCATTCATGGCACAGATGAATATACCGCCGTCAATTGTTTCCATACGTATGCTGTCGTCTGGATATATTTCTTTATAGAAGCCCTTTATTATGCTTCCATTCTTCATGAACAGGACGTCTCGATAAGTCTGAGCATGAGCTTCTGTCGCTATGCCTGTTAGAAGGAGTAATATGGCGAAAAACTTGTTGAACATGTGAAATCTGCTTTTTGCATTACCTTAGTCCTAATTATTAGGGCATAGGGTAGAAATAAAGTGTAGCTGTTATATAAATACTTGCTTTGACAAGTTGTATTAATGTTACATTTATTGCAAATGTACAACTTTTTCATAAAATCCTTTTAGTTATAAAGGCAAAATGTTTATCTTTGTTTATCGAAACTATTTTACATGTATAAACTTTATTTACTTTATACCTTAACATTTTTCCGTATCATTATGTTTACAAAACGATATATTAACATATTAAAGGTTGCTATCTGTTGCATATTATGTGTTGGATGCAATAATTGGCATGAACCTATGGTTCGTGGCACGATTGATGTATGTGAGGAAAATATTATACCTATTCATTCTGTAGTGAGTCTTGAGGATGTGAAAAAGTGTAATGGTTATTATTTTTGTACCTTTGATGTCAAGCCTAATGATAGCGTGGACAATTATCATACTACCATAGCTTATCCTATCCTTGCAAATGGAGATACATGTCGTCCTGTGCCGAAGATGGATTATCAGCTATTCTATTTTGAGCGTAACGATTCGTTGATGGTAAGTAAACTTCATAACGATATTCATTCGTGGTTTATCTTCGATTTTGATTCTTGGTCTTGGCAGTCGGCTGACGAGCCATCGGTTTACGATTATTCTTATGAAGACGAAGAATATTCGCTTTATCGAATGGGACATTACGACAATTATCTTAACTTTAAGAATAAGAATACGGGCAAGGAATATGTCTATCTGTTCAAGTCGTTTAAGAAACATGAAAATTCTCTTGATTTCACGGTGGCCAAATATGGTAATGTCATAAAGCGAATTTTCCGTATTGGTGAAAGTTTTATCATCATTACCAATTGTGGAATTTATAAAGTATCTAATCCTCAGGATGGAAAGTTGCATGAACATCCGAATATGAGTAAGGAACGTATTGAAAAGTTACATTTTAATAATGAGTACAGACGTTGTGCATCAACCATTCCGGACACCTTATATCTTGTATCCTTAAAGGGCAAAATGCGTATGCTGAGTGGTTATACTTGTGATGGAGAAATATATCCGATATGCTACGACGGTGAGGATTTATATATAGGAAAACTTGATGGAGACAGTATATCCAGATATCGTGATTTAGGCTTATACTTTCATGTAGATGTTCAGACATGGATGGGAGTTAGGGATTCTTCTCATGTTTTGTTTAATGCCGTGCCTAAAGATGTTGAGAATGATGTTGATTCTACATCAGCTGATAAGAAGGTGGTGATTAGTAAAGTGTTCGATATTGTTGATGGTACAGTCAATATTATAGATGTGGTGAATTAGGATATTTATTCGGTTGTTATTTGATAGTAATAAGTTTTACTGGTTCAAGCATTTGACAGGATGCTAAAGTGCTCCTTAGAGGTATACTCATGGAGTACAAACTCTGGCAGAGAAAGTAAAGACTAATAATATGGTGTTGTTGGTTTTTAAGGACGAAGAGGAAAAGAAAAGGGCGTAACAAACAACCATTTGCTACACCCAAGAAAAAACTTTAACCTTATCTTAAATTTACTATTATTCGTAAATGTTTATGGATAATGTTGGAAAAGAAGTCTTATCTCATGAAAACTTTCTTATAATCTCCATTTGAGTTCTTTACAACATTTATTCCCTCTTTCAATCTATCCTGTTTTACTCCATTTATGGAATAATACTCAACGGCATTTGTACTTTCATTATTTACATTTTCAACAGATGTTATGTCTCCAGTATATGGAATAAGTTCGAAATCGAAAGAATCAAGTATTGTCTTTGAGTTCAGTACAAGATTATTTTCCTCATCCAAATACCAATATTTTTTGCTGCTATTGTAAAATGAACAGTAGTCTGTTCCTGCTGCGAAAGTAGCATAATGAGTTGGTAATGCTAAGGAACTCATTTTACCGTTAGAGTTCATAGCGAGCGAGTCTTTGAGAGAAATGAGCGTGTATCTTGCATTCGTTCCGGTATGATTGATGAACCAAATTTGTTCCTTTCCATTTGTCTGATCCTGAAAAGAAGTTGTAGAACCGTTGTTTGTCAAGTAAGAGTCAGAATTACGATAACGAATAAGATAATTGCCTGACTCAATCAATCGATCATTTCTTTCCTTAACATACAACATATAAGTAAGAGTATATTTTTTTCCGTCTATGGTGTATGATACGGTATTTTCCTGAGAAGTAGCAATATTATTTAGCTCAAGAACCTGCTCGTTGCTTCCGTTGTCCCATTCCCATGTACCGTAAGATTGTATTTCAGATACATTAGGAGAAAGAGATACATTATCACCCTCGTTAACGATTAGATTGAGAGTGTTTGTATATGACGTACCATTTAAGATAATGTCAGGTCGTACAGAAACAACAGAAATATGGAATGTGATAAGTTGCTTACGTCCGTGCACATTCTGGATGTAACATTTCACGTCGCGTGATGATGTTATCTGTGGTATTGTTATTGAAGATGTTGTCTGTCCGTTGTCCCAAAGATA
>JAILIJ010000144.1 GCA_024695315.1 Bacteroidaceae bacterium | reverse complement strand
TGGCATGGAAGAAATGTGGTTGTCGATACATACAATCGCTGGAGAAAAAGACAGAATGTTCAGTATATGTTCACATGGAGTCATAACATCATCCTTGTAGCTCAGTTTTAGGGTGTAGTTTATGTTGCCATCAACGCCTGTAAATTCCATTATGGGCGTTAGTACATCATCAGTTGGTAGGAGTGGGGCTGAGTCGTAAATATTGACGTCACGATTCTGTCTAAAGTAGATAGGAATATTTAGTTCATTAGCCTTTTTTATACATTCTTTCAGTCTCTTTCCGGCTACAGTCATGGTATGTGCCTTGATTAGCTCGTCCGCCTCATTCCAAAATGTCTCTTGCTTTTTGAATTTCCTAGCTCCCAAATCGCGGTAAAGACAATCCTCGCTCAGTTGGTCACATGCTTTCAAAAGAAAATGAGTGTCGTCCTCATTCTCCAGGTCTTCCTCGGTTATTTTTCCGTTAATGGTAAGTATGTCACCTTCCTTTTTAGCTAAGAACACATCTGCGCTGTTCATTTGCCAAAATTTCATCGGTTGTATGAGTAGGATTCTTTTCATAATGTTAATTAGGGGACGCCTTTTTAGGTTAAGGAAATTGGTATTTTGGATAATTTATCGTTAATAAGAGGCCTAATTTAGCTTTTAAGGCTGAAGAAATGGGTAAATATGCCCATATCTTCAGTCTTAAAGCATCTGTAGGGTTAGAGTCTTCCTTTAGATGAGGAACTCAGTACAAGGAGTGTTGTCCCTATCGTTCATGAGATTCACGAGGATATTATCGCGTTTACCATTGGCGATAATCACGCTTATGCCGGCAGCAGCAGTCTTTGCAGCCACGCTACTTTTGCTTTGCATACCTCCACGTCCAGCACTTGACTTAGTGGTCTGTATGTAGTCGCTAAGGTCCTTGCCAGGTTTCACGATACTGATGAGACGTGATTCTGGGTCGGCAGGATTACCTGTGTAGATTCCATCGATATTACTCAGTATGATAAGAATTTTACTTTCCGTCATTTGAGCTATTAGTCCAGACAATTCGTCATTATCTGTAAACATCAGTTCTGTAATGCTGACTGTATCGTTCTCATTTATGATAGGCAGCACTTTATTGTTAAGCATAACACGAAGACAATTCTCCTGATTCTTCTTGTGTTCAGAGTCTCCAAAATGCTCCTTCATGGTCAGTACTTGACCTACGGAAATGCCGTATTCGCGGAAGAGGTCATAGTAGTGGTTCATGAGTTTAGCCTGACCTACGGCAGAGAATAGCTGACGCTGGTCTACAGAGTCGAGGTCGTCATGGATATGCTTCAGTTCGCTTCGTCCGCTTGCCACGGCACCTGAAGATACTAAAACTATCTCGTGTCCCTGGTTGCGTAATTCTGCAATTTGGTCAACAAGTGCTGACATTCTTGTGATGTCAAGACTTCCGTCCTTGCGTGTTAGCACGTTGCTGCCAACTTTAATAGTGATTCTCATTATATTTCGTTTTTGGTTTTTATAATTCTTTATTAGCTTGTTTTTGTATGATCAGATTGTCAGAAAGAGTGGATTTATTTGCTTATCCGCCAATTTTGACATTTAATCCGTGTTCCTTGAAGATATCAAGTGCATGTTGCTGTACCTGTTCAGAAGGGGGCTCCATGCTGATATTTTCCGGATTGTATTCAGATCCAAGTCTTACGTGCTTTCCTATGCCTATGTCGTGGTAGACGAGTAGGTTTACCCATTCCGGAGTATTAGGTAAATTTGCTAAAAACTTGGCACTTTTGACAAGATTTTCATCATCAGCATTCACTCCAACTATGAGTGGAATACGTATCCAGAACCTTGCCCCAGCCTCAGATATGAGTTTTATATTCTGGTGAATCTGTTCATTCGGAACATGGGTGTAGAACTTGTGTTTCTCTGAATCCATGTGTTTCAGGTCCACAAGGAACAAGTCGGTAAGCGGAATGACATTTCTGACTACAGACTTTGGAGCGAAGAGCGTTGTGTCGAGAGTAGTGTGGAAATGTCGTCTTTTCAGTTCCTCCAGTAGTTCCAAAGCATATTCAGCTTGCATCAGAGGTTCACCACCGCATAGTGTCACCCCGCCGCCGCTTTCCTCCATTACTTGTCGTTCCTTCTCCACGATGGTCATAAGGTCATCCATATTCCACTCCTTGCCAGCCATCTGTAGAGCGAGAGTAGGGCACTCATCCGTACATTTTCCGCAAGTCACACAATGGCCCAAATCCTTTATTCCGTTAGGAGTGAGCGTCAGGTTGTGTTCAGGACAAATCTCGACACAGCTTTGGCAGCCTATACATTTCTTCTTTGTGTAAAGCTTAACCGGTTTCGTTGATAGTCCCTCCGGATTATGACACCACACGCAACGAAGAGGACATCCCTTGAGGAAAAGTGTAGTTCTGATGCCCGGTCCGTCGTTGACCGCAAAGCGTTTAATGTCGAATATAAGTCCCATATAATGCCTGATTATCTGTTTGTACGTGAATATGTCGTTAAACAGAGTGCAAAGATAATCATATTATTTCAAAGAAATGAGCCTAAAAGAGTAAAACCCCTTTTCATTTTCATTTTTGAACGCTTAGGTATAGTCAGAACGCTTTTTACCTGTAAATTTCTTCGGCAACGCTTCGTATTACCTTCGTATCAGGTTCGTAAAGTCTTCGTCTCAGAAATACGTTGCAAATATAATGTGTTAGTAGTTGAGAAATGTGCTTTTCGATGCTTTTTGATACTTTTCGATACTTTTTGATACTTTTCGATACTTTTCGATGCTTTTCGATGCTTTTCGATGCTTTTTATGCTAAAAGAGTGAAGATATATTATTGAAAAACAAAGTTAAATCTCTTGTATAAACCACTTGTTTTTATGCCGTTAGAATATATAAAATAGGCTGTTCTACCATTTTTGTGGTATGAATAATACCGATGAAATGGGATTTCATAGCTTATAATGTCGCCGTACCTTTGCAGCGTCAAAAGGAAAAAAGCAGATGTCAAAAAAGAGATAAAAGCTATTGACTTAATTGACGCATATATCTATTATTTAAGTTTAAGATAAGAAAGGAAGGTACATTATGAAGAAAAGAAAACTATTACTTTACACATTTGTTGCAACAGCATTTTTAGGTTTGACTTCTTGCTCAGATGACGACAAGGATAAGGATGTGATTACGGTAGATACTGTGGATAATGATGTCGATGCCTTGGCACTCGCAGAGGCTGCTGGTTTCTCGTATGCTAATAAAGCCCAGAGCTATTCGTTTGTTGTGGAGACATTCACAAGTAAGACCACTTCGTTTGAAGGTGATGATACAGAGGCAGGCCCTCTCGTTAGTCTTCTGGATGTTGACGAGACCAATTTTTATATTATACGTTTGTTCAACAGAAATAGAGAGGCCATAGCAAATGCTAATATTGCCATAGATAAGATTGAGGCTTCTAAGGTAGGAGGTAATTTAACAGCTTCTGGAAAGAAAGAAGCCATAGCGAGAGCAAAATTGTATAGAGCACTTGCTTATCATGCCCTTGTGCGCTTATACGGTGAGGTGCCACTTAATACCTCTTCATCATCAACAACTAAGGTTCGTTCATCAATAGACGACGTGTACACTCAGATTGTGAGCGACCTTGAGGCTGCGGCTGCAGATCTCCCTGAGACGTCCTCATTACCTTCTGTTCCTACTAAGGATGCAGCCTACGGACTCCTTTCTCGTGTGTATCTAGATTGGGGATCAAATCCGCTTACTTACAGTCAGCTTTCTGCCATCTATACAAATGTTGAAGACCCTGCTGTAAGTTACACTAATAGTCGATTGGAAAAGGCCGTAGAGTATGCCGATAAGGTAGAAAACCATAAACTCGTCGAAGACTTCAGGGACATTTGGGGTAAAGATAATGAGACGAAACAGGTGGAGAAAATCCTTACTTTCGTTCGTGATGGCGATGCAAATGGCACAGGTAACCATCAGACCCATTGTTCTTTCACTTTTGGTTTCGATTTAACAGCCGAAAACCATCTTTCTCCATCAAGCGATCAGCCTGTATTGAACTGGGATAAGGAAGATCAGCGTCGTGATGTTTCTTATATAGTTGACCTTTATGACGAGGTTGGCGACTCTATTGCCCATTTTGTTCCGCCTTACACTCTGCCACGTTATGGTAAATATGTTGACCAAACTTCAGAAGGTCCATTGGAGGTTATAAAGCAGAATGACCTTGACCGTATTGAACTTCGTTATGCGGAGGTTCTCTTAAACAAGGCTGAGGCTTTGGCTATCCTTGGAAAGAATGAGGCTGCGGCAAAGGTACTTAATAAGCTTATTGAGCGTGCGTACAAAGGTTCTACGGCTCACGACCTTACAACAGCCACTCTCGAAGATGTCAAGCAGCAATGGGCTTATGAGTATGTCTACGAACAAAAGGAATGGTTCAACTTGGCACGATGGAAAAATGTGATTAAAGACCTCAAGAGCGTGGCTAATAATGAGTATTTCAAGGAAGAGTATTCTGCGGCAGGCAATAAGGCAAAATGGCATGGACTGGGCGATTGGACTGTGAGCAGTTTCTTTGCTAAGACTTACAAGCATCTTCATGCTAAGTATGATAATGCAATTGTCAAATTCTACCGCTTCCCAATACCACTTGGAGATAGTAATGAGGACCTTGGAATCACTCCTCAGAATCCAGGTTACTAATCCTATTAGATTGTCAGAATAGAATGGATTGATAAAATGTAGAATATGGCTGGATAGTATAGTCTTTTCAGCCATATTCATATTTGTAGGATAGAGGAAAATGATTATTTTTGCAAAAAAAGAGAAACAATTATGAGAACAATACTATTATTGCTTTTAGCCATAGTGTTTGGCGTTATCCTGGGTGAGTATGCAGGCGAGGATGTGATGAGTACGGTCATAGCTGTCAAGCAGGTGAGTGGTCAGTTTATATTTTTCCTTATCCCGCTTATTATTCTTGGTTTTGTTGCTCCATCGATAGCGAATCAGAGGGGTAATGTCACATCTCTTCTTATTGTTGCATTTGTTGTGGCTTATCTGAGTAGTGTTGGCGCGGCCTTCTTTTCTGCAGTTGCAGCCCATGTTATTGTCCCAATGCTGAATATTGGTTCCGATAATATTGTGTCAAAGGAATTGCCCGAACAGTTGTTTAAGTTAGAAATTCCGCCAATTATGTCCGTGATGACCGCGCTTGTTCTTGCAGTCTTTCTCGGTTTGGGTTGTATATGGGCAAAGGCAGAGGCTATTTCAAATATTCTTAGGGAGTTTCAAGGGATAGTCTTAAATCTTGTGTCAAAGGTTCTGATTCCAATCCTTCCTTTGTACGTAGCTTCAAATTTTGCCATTCTCACATACGAAGGTAATGTTTCTCGATTGATAGTATTTTTACCCGTCATATTGATCGTTATCGTGATGCATTATGTATGGTTGGCATTTCTTTATCTTATAGCTTCGCTCTATTCGGGTAGAAATGGGCTTGAGGTAGTTCGCCATTATGGTCCAGCATATATGACGGCGCTTGGAACTATGTCGAGTGCAGCCACGTTAGGAGTAGCCCTTCAATGTGTTCGTAAGAGTAGGAATTTGAGTGTAGAGACAATAGATTTTGGCATTCCGCTGTTTGCAAATATTCATCTTTGCGGTTCGGTTCTGACAGAAACATTTTTTATTTGTGTCACGTCCCAACTTTTATATGGATATTTGCCGGATTTCTCTACTTTATCTCTTTTCATAATTCTGTTCGGAATATTCGCTATAGGAGCACCAGGAGTACCAGGTGGAACGGTATTAGCATCGCTTGGACTCGTGATTTCCGTTTTGGGCTTTGATGATGCTGGCACGGCTTTGCTAATTACTATTTTTGCTCTCCAGGATAGTTTTGGAACAGCTTGTAATGTGACAGGAGACGGTGCCTTGACACTTATTCTTGAGAAATATAAGCAAGAAAAGATGGTTAGAAAATAGATATATCTAAGTTATACCTTAAAAGAATAAAATTACATATTTACATAACAAAATAAATCGTATCTCTTTTTTTGAGGTGGACTGTGGCGTGAGCTATGGTTCGCCTTTTATATTACTTCTAATAAGCTTTATATACCACGATTATGGTATGAAATATACCCAACGCAAGGGATTTCATACCATACGTCTTTGCCGTACCTTTGCATCAGATTTTAGAAGTAACAACTTCTTTGTCTTGAGAGGTTAATGTAAGAAAAAATTAAATCTGGAAAGGTATGAAAAGGATTAAATTTATTATTATCGTAGCTATAGCTTTTTTTAAGGTGGCAATCATTAATGCCTCTGAGGTAGAAAAAACGGAAAAGGACCAGGGGACTACAGTTATAACCGTGAAGGCCAATAAGGCTGGTAAACTATTGGTTGAGGCTTGGGCTGATGCTTTTATGAAATCTCATCCAAATGTACAGATAAAACTTGTAGGAAGAGCGGATAAGGAAAGTGATCTAACTTTAGTAAACCACAATGATGCGGGCAATCAGGTTACTTATGTTGGCAGGTATGCGATTCTTCCGATTACGACGACACAGAATCCTTATATCTCCGAGTTGAAAAGAAAGGATTGGGGAAGGAATGATATTAAAAAATTGTATTTTTCTGGATTAGATGAGGACTTAGATGAAGAAGAGGAATCAACGGGTAAGGCAGGAAAATTACGTAGAAAGCTGACTGTTTATTCTGGGGCAAATAGTAATAGTGCGTCTAGGTCTTTTGCTTCATATTTCGGATTTAAGACTAATGAAATTCGTGGTAATAAAATATCTGGAGATGACTTCTTTCTCCTTAGCGCTATAGAGGATGACAAGTCCAGTATTACGTTCAACAATATGGCTTATATTTACAATACAGATACACGTATGTTACGGCCAGAAATCTACGTTCTTCCACTTAATCTAAAAGCAGATCAGGAGAAGGCTCTTAAAAGTGGAAATCTTGATGAGGTAATCAAGTTTCTGGAGACAGAGTCAACGGACCTCATTCCTATTGAAAATATAGGTTTCGAATACGAAAGTTTAACACCAGAGGTAAGATTGTTTTTGGATTGGGTAGTAAAGGATGGACAGAGGTTTAACAATCTGAAGGGATTCTTGACATTAGGGGCTGTGAATTCTGATAGTGCCATATCTTATAGGTAAAGCGAATTTACCAATAATTCTTACTTACACTTGAATGTTTTTTTTGAAAAAGAGAAAAGAGATATGAAAAGAAAGTTTTTAGTTATAATTGCATCTTTGTTTTTTGAAATCGGAAAGTTAGATGCTCAGACAATATCGGGAAAGGTGGTAGATTCCCGAACAGGTGAAACGATTATCGGCGCCACAGTTTATACAGCGGATAAGACTAAGGGAGTGGTAACAAATTATGAAGGTGAGTTTAGTATTGATGTGGCAAAGTTGCCTGTTAAATTGAATGTGTCTTTTACTGGATATTCTGCTCGCTCACTTATCGTTTATGACGACGAAGAGTCTGTAAGTATTACGCTAAATGAAAAACGATCTTTTCTAAATGATGTGGTCGTTGTAGGATATGGTTCGCAGAAGCGCACTCAGTTAACAGGAGCGGTAACGACACTTGGGAAGGACATAATATCTAATTCCCCATCACCTTCTTTTGAGAATATTCTGACGGGTACTATTCCTGGCGTTAACGTAACTACAAATTCGCAACCTGGCGCAGCGAGCAATATCCGTATCCGTGGTGGAAATTCCGTAAATGCCAGTAACGATCCATTATATGTTATTGATGGCGTAATATATTACAAGGAAGGGGGAAGTCTTGATTCTGGAGTAAAGGGTGTTGGAGTGGAAGGAGGCATAAGTCCGCTATCCCTTATCAATCCTAATGACATCGAAAGTGTAGAAATACTCAAGGATGTGAGTGCTACAGCTATTTATGGTAGTCGAGGTGCCAATGGAGTGATAATAGTAACTACAAAGAAAGGGGAGCGTGATAACGCTCAGATAAGTTATGATTATTCGCTAACGATAGCTAACACATCTAAGAAACTTGATGTCTTGAATGCAAAACAGTTTGCCGAATTTCAGAAAACGTATTTTTATAATAAAGAAGGATTTTCCGATGAACAAATTGAAGCACTTGGGGAAGGAACAGATTGGCAGGATGCTGTTTTGCGAACAGCTATTACGAATAGCCACAACATAAACATTTCTGGTGGAGATACAAAAACACGATACAGTATAAGCCTGAATAATGTTAATCAAGAAGGTATTGTTAGAAATACTGGTTATTTACGTAAAGGTGGAAGGTTAAATTTTGAAAGATTAGTAAAGCCAGGACTTACTGCTGGAGTTATGGCTAATGTGTCAAGAGGCGAGCAGCAAGGCCTATCATCTTCTTCTGCCGTAACATATAATGGTAGTCCTTTTCAGGGAGGAATTACAAATTCATTGGTGTACGCTCTTATTATGCCGCCTACAGTTAGCGTGTATGCTTCTGATGGATCGTATAATTTCACAAATCCATACGAATATCTTTATTTCAAGAGTGGGTCAACTTCTGCAAATCCAGTACATGACTTAGAAAGTACAACGGCGAAGAGTATTAGTGATGATATATTGGGAAATATGTTTCTTAAATACGAGATAACTCCTGATTTTGTATTAAAAGCAAGTTTGGGATTTGATGTGGAAAACTACACTCAAAATCTATATGCCCCAGAGAATACGGCTTTGGGTATGGCTGTCGGAGGAATAGGAAGTATTGTGAAGCGAAGATTGGTCGCCCAGCAACAGGAATATACTGCGGATTATTCAAAGCAAATCAATAATGCGAATTTCATTAATGCTTTAGTTGGTTTTACATATCAGAATACAGAGAAAACAAATCTAATGGCATGGAATTATGGATTCAGTAATAATAGCCTTGGGGTGTACGATTTAGAGGCAGGAAATGGCATTAATGCAACTAAGCCAATTTCTTCAATTTCGCATTCTGATTTATATTCTGCTATTGCAAGGGTAAACTACACGTTATTGGATAGATATAATGCTACGGCTACTGTTCGTGCTGACAGATCGAGTAAGTTTGCTAATGGACACAATTGGGGAGTATTTCCATCTTTGGGACTTAGCTGGAATGTCGATAAAGAACCGTTTCTGGATGCAAAAGAGAAGTGGCTTGATGGACTGAAAATAAGAGCGAGCATAGGAACTGTAGGAAATCAGGAAATAGGAGATAATCTGTCGGTTCAGACCTATAAGAAGACTTCACTTTCGGGAACATCGGTCACAACTGTAAGTAATGCGGCTAATGAAGACCTAAAATGGGAAACTACCATGAGTTTTAATACTGGTTTTGACCTATCACTTTTTAATGGCAAATGGACTTTTGTTGGGGATTGGTATTATAAGAAAACGAATGATCTGATTCTTACTGTTCCTTCCGATGTGGCTCTTACTGGAGTGTCTTCTTACACGGCTAATATTGGTAATGTTGTGAATCGTGGATTTGAATTTATGGTAGGTTATAATCCTATTCATAAACGTAAGCAGAATTTAGAGTTAAGTGCATTTGTTGCATATAATCATAATGAATTTACAAATATTGGCGAGGGAAGAGAATATCTTGATGCTGATGAGTCGTATTATAGGCATATAAAGGGTGAATCGGTTGGTACTTATTTTGGACTTCTCTTTGACGGAGTGGTGCAGAGTGATGAGGATGTAAGCGCTTTACCAACTATTGGGGGCTCAACTTTAGAGCCTGGTGATGCTAAGTTTGTGGATGTGGACGATGATGGCAAGATTACACAAAACGACCGTGTGGAATTGGGACATTCTTTGCCTGATTATACTTTCGGATTTAACTCTTCGTATACATGGAGACGCCTTGATGCTTCTGTTGTCATTCAGGGTACGAGTGGCGGAAGCGTATATAATATGTTGCGTCGCCGTCTTGAACTCGCAAGCGACTCTTACAATGTGTCAGTTGACTTGCTAAATTCCTGGACAGCAACAAATGCAAGCGATGTGGTGGCCGTATCCTCTGTACGCCCAATGACAGCGTATGTTGATAGTCGTTATATAGAGTCAACAGATTACATTCGCTTAAAGACTTTATCTGTTGGATATACGTTTCCTCTACGTTTTATAAAAGGTTCTATACGCCTGTCGGCTACAGCATCTAACTTATTCACCATAACAGGATATTCTGGTTATGATCCTGAGGTAAGTGGGGGAGTAGACAAGGGAAACTATCCAAATTCACGTAGTTTCACATTTGGTTGCAAACTTTCATTCTAAAGTTTATAATTTTTGAAAAAGAGATATATTATTTTTTAAGGTTTCGGAAGTTGTTATAAAGTCGTAAAAATGAAGTTGTATATCCAATATAACTGATTTTTACTTACTACAAGTGAGGCTTTTGACTAACTTGCGAAACTTAAGTGATATTTTTATAGTATTTAAGCTTACATTTTATATTTGACGTAATTGAAATTTATAGTATGAAAAAACAGACAATTGCAATTGATACTCCATTTTGTAGGAAGGATGTATATGGTTCTTTAAGTATGCCGGTTTACCATACGGCAGCATTTGAATTTGAAACAGCAAGTGACATGGCAGATGCTTTTACAGGTAAGGTCTTAGCGCCAGATTATAGCCGTGTGATGAACCCAACAGTTACGTATTTTGAGGATAAGGTCAAGGCTTTGACGGGAGCTGCTAATGTGTTTGCGCTATGTTCTGGAATGGCTGCTATTCATGATGCATTAATTGTGTTTGCAGAACAAGGAAAGAACATAGTGACGAGTAACCATTTATTTGGCAACACTGTAGCCCTTATAAATAAAACTTTCAGAAGATTTGGTATCGGTTGTCATAGTGTAGATTTGACCGATATAGATGCAGTACGAAATGCCGTTGATGATGACTCTTGTTGTATTTATCTAGAAATAATAACTAATCCACAACTTGAGGTTGCCAATCTCATGGCTCTGGCAGACATTGCTCATGAACACAATATTCCGTTGATTGCAGATACGACAATGATACCTTTTACGGAGTTTAGCGCCAGGGAGCTTGGAGTCGATGTTGAGGTAGTGTCAAGCACAAAGTACATTTCTGGTGGTGCAACGTCACTTGGAGGACTTGTTATTGATTACGGGACATTTCCGATTGTCAACGAGCGTATTCGTTTTGAATTGCTTTTCAATGTTGGTAATTATATGTCTCCTCATGCAGCCTATATGCAGACTCTAGGGCTTGAGACACTACATGCCCGTTATGAAATGCAGGCAAGAAATGCACTTCTACTGGCACGGAAATTGAGCAAAACTCCAGGCATTAAGAAAGTGAATTATGTCGGATTGCCTGATCATCCATATCACGATATTGCCATGAAGCAGTTTGGACAGTCCGCAGGATGTATGATTACTATCGATTTGGAGAATATAGAGGCTTGCTATAGGTTTATAAATAGACTTCAACTTGTACATAGGGCTACAAATCTGTTTGATAATAAGACATTGGCAATACATCCATATAGTACCATATTTGGAAATTTTACGCATACTGAAAAGGCTAAAATGGACGTTTTGCCTACTACGGTGAGATTGTCCGTTGGACTCGAGGATGTGGAAGATATTTATGACGATATAAAAAATAGTTTAGGCTGACTTATAATAACTGTTTATTTATTACTGTTTACATGATTTATTTTCTTTATCTTTGCGTGCAGAATGGGAAGATATAAATTTTTTATAGCAGATAATCAAGATATCACAAGAATAGGCATTCGACAAGTCATAATGAATACGGTCGAAGATGCCGTTGTGGTAGATGTCAGGAGCCGTTTCGAGCTTATAAATGCTTTGAAAGAGGAACCTGAGGGAATAGTTGTGATTGATATTACGACTTTTGACATCGGCTCGCAGAACGACCTTCTTAACCTTTCAGTCAAATTCGATTCTGCTGCTTGGATTATGTTCTCTGAAGAACTTAGCGAACCATTGATTCGACGTCTTAGTGTGGAAGGAAATTTCAGTATGGTTCTGAAGGATGCTACCGTAAATGAGATTCAGCTTGCAATAAGTTATGCTGCTAAGGGAGACCGATATCTGTGTCATCAGATTACAAATATCTTGCTTACGCCTTCGCTTTCTTCAGGTCTTGATGAGAAGCTCACAAAGTCTGAAGTCGACATTTTGAAACTTATTGCAGCCGGTAAGTCTGTGAAGGAGATAGCCTATGAACGCAATTCAAGTATTCATACTATAACGACGCATAAGAAGAATATTTTCCGTAAGCTGGGAGTTAATACTGTATATGAAGCTACGAAGTGGGCTTTGAAATCTGGACTCGTCGATCTTGTGGAATATTACATTTGATGCATGGCTGTAATATGCAGATTTTAATTACTTCCGAAACTTAAATAAATAACAATTTTTAATTGCAAAAAATGGATATGATATATGATTTCGATAAACCTGTAGATAGGACAGGGTCAAGTGACTTTAAGCATGCCGTTCTTAAGGAGCGTTATGGACGTGACGATCTTATTGCGCTTTGGGTGGCCGACATGGATTGGGAAACTCCGCAGTTCATTACTGATGCGTTGAAGAAGAGACTCGAACATAGTCTTTTCGGATACACTAAGGACCCAAAAGACTGGTGGCCTACTGTTGCTAAGTGGATATATGACCATCACCAGTGGGAGGTTAAACCTGAGTGGCTTACGTACATTCCGGGCATCGTGAAGGGTATTGGCTTCGTCATTAACCATTTTGTAAAGGAAGATGAGAAGGTTATTGTACAGCCACCAATTTATCACCCTTTTTATCTTACTCCTCAAGGTAACAAACGTGAGGTAGTATGGAATCCTCTCAAGAAGAAGGATGACGGCTACTACGAAATGGATTTTGAAAATCTAGAGCAAGTATGTGATGATAAGTGTAAGTTACTTATTCTTTGCAATCCTCATAACCCTGTAGGAATTACTTGGGACTGGGAGACATTGAAGAAGCTTGCTCATTTCTGTAAGGAGCATAACCTGCTTGTAATCTCGGACGAGATACATTGTGACATGGCATTATATGGTCATAAGCACATCCCATTTGCATCTGTAAGTGATGAGGCTGCAGAAATAAGTATTACATTCTCAGCACCTTCAAAGACATTTAATATAGCTGGAATCGTGAGCAGTTGGGCAGTTGTGCCAAACGATAAGTTGCGTGAAGACTTCTATTCTTGGCTCGAGGCAAGTGAATTTAATGAGGCTTCTATGTTTTGTGCCATAGCCACTTGTGCTGCATTTAAGAATGGTGAAGAATGGCGTCAGCAGATGGTAAAGTATGTGGAGGGAAATATTGACTTTGTTATCGATTATTGCCGAGAATATATACCACAGATAAAGCCTATCCGTCCTATGGCATCATTCCTCGTTTGGTTGGATTGTACAGCTCTCGGACTTGATCATGATGCTCTGAATGATTTATTTGTCAACAAAGCACGTCTTGCGCTTAACGATGGTGAGATGTTTGGAGAGCAGGGACGCGGATGTATGCGTCTTAATGTAGGAACTCAGCGTCATGTTCTTCGTAAGGCGCTCGAACAACTTCGAGAAGCTGTCGAGTCATTAAAGTAAAGACAAAATTTCAATAGAAATAATTATTTGTGTCCGCAGTGCCAACAAATTGGCATTGCGGACTTTTTTCGTATAAGTGTCTCTTAAATCAAAAATATCGAATAAATTAATGGAACTTAAATGCTTGTTAAATGAACATTTAATGAGCGTTTAAGTATCGTTAAATGATGCAAAAACGAAATGTACAAATTGTTTGAGCAATGTTTGTGCACCGCTCAAACACTGCTCAAACCTTGATTAACCAAGTAAGATCTGTTAGCATTTTTAGTTGTAGGCTGTGATGAGAGGCACTTAATGCTGGATAAATTTTCCATTTGAGCGCAACATTTTTTGTAAAGTTCAGCAGGAATAGGTCTATTATTCTGAAAGAATTTACCGAATCATTCAATGGTACGACCATACCATTGAATGATATGACTGTACCATTGAGTGATACGACCGTACCATTGAATGATTTTAACGATTGTTTCGCAATAGGCATAGAATTGCCCTGTAGGAATGAAGAAATTGTTCCGCAATGATGAATAAAATGATCTGCATGAAGGTGCGCTAAAGAGCCAAAATTTTAGCGAACATAATATAAAAGAAGAAACAAGACTTTGTTGTTTTTTTGTACATTTCGTTTTTGCAAATAAATAACGCTAATTTAATGTAGAAAAAAACTCTTGTTCAGTCCCCCCCAAAAAAACAAAATGTTTCATGCCTTTCGAAATATGAGGCAATATGTCAGTTCGTGCACCCTTCGTATTACCTTCGTTTCACCTTCGTGTGTCCTTCGTAATTATTTCGTGTCTCCACAACTAACAAAAAGAAAGTGGATTTACGAAGCTCTGCTGACAAATTGCTAAAATGAACTAGAGCCCGACGAATTTGTTTAGAAAAGAGTTCTGTAGCCGGAGCAATGTAATAGAATCATGATAACCATAACCTCAGCATCCGACATGGTCGAGTCCCGATGATATTTGCGTTTGAGAGGTTTATTAGCACCATCTTGGAATATTTTGCCATCATACGGTTAAAAACCTTGC
>JAILIJ010000157.1 GCA_024695315.1 Bacteroidaceae bacterium | reverse complement strand
TGCGCAAAGTACTGCAGTTTTTCCCGCAAAGTACTAAATCATACTCTTTAATGATATCTTGTTTTTATGATTGTTTTATACCAATTATTACTGTTTTAATCTTAGCTTTTTTTCGCACTATTGTATTGGGTGGGGGAGTGTGTGGTCGGTGTTGAGATAATATTAGACGAATAGAGAAAAAGTGTTACGTATTTCGGTTGTTAACAAAAGTATGTCCGTTTGGGGTAATAAGTTCATTAAAAAAGATTCGGATATTCTATCGTTTTTTATTATTTTGTATTATCCTTTTTGTAGTGTAGAGCTTTATTTGTATATTTGTTCACAGAATTTTAATTTATACTGGTTGGTTCTAATGGATTCATATAAAACAATAAAAGATATATCTGAAGGGGAATATAGTGAAAAACGTAGTAAATTTCTATCATTTGCTATTCCGGTTTCTTCTGTTGATGAGGTAAAGGAGTACGTTCAGGAGTATCAGAAGAAATATTATGATGCAAGGCATGTATGTTATGCATATATGTTGGGAGCGGATAGAACTGTATTTCGTGCTAATGATAATGGGGAGCCATCGGGCACAGCTGGTAAACCTATTTTGGGACAAATCAATTCTAATGAGTTGACGAATATACTTATTATTGTTGTTCGCTATTTTGGCGGTATAAAGTTGGGTACGAGCGGTTTGATTGTTGCATATAGATTGGCTGCATCTGAGGCTATTTCGTCTGCTGAGATTATTGAGAAGACGGTGGATGTTGATCTGTCATTTCAATTTGAGTATCCGTATATGAATGATGTCATGCGTATTGTGAAGGAAGAGAATCCTCAAATTGTTGATCAGGGGTATGATAGCAACTGTACTATGATACTAAGGATAAGGAAGGGTATGGCTGATAAGTTAAAGTCGCGTTTGAGTAAAGTCGAGACATTGTCTTTTGATGAATAAAAAAAGAATCCGAAAAACTTTTTTCGGATTCTTTTTGTTTTTTATGCGGCTTTGTTTTCTACTTTATGAAAGATGGTTATGAGTACACTTCCAAGTATTCCTGCTCCTAAAGAGCCTAGTAGTACGGCTATTTTTCCGCTCGATCTTAGCATTTCTGTTGTGTGAGGATCAAGTCCGTCAAAAGAAAGTGTGTCTACAAATATTGACATTGTGAAGCCTATACCTCCGAGGCATGCAACGGCGAACAGCATTTTCCATGATGCATTGTCTGGCATTGCTCCTATTTTACATTTTATGGCAATGTAGCTTGCTAATGTTATGCCGATTGGTTTGCCGAGTAATAATCCAAAGAATATACCCATGCCTACATATCCTGCATTTTCAATGCCTGGTAGGGCTTGGAAAATATTGAAGAAGCTTACGTCTGGTATGACAACTCCTGCATTTGCGAGTGCAAAGATTGGCATGATGCCGAAATTGACCCATGGAGATAGAGCATGTTCTAGTCTGTAGCTCATGCCGATGCTATTGTCGCTAATGGTGCTGAGTCTTCTAAGGCAATGTCTTTGTGGACCATTTGGAAATGTATCTCCTTCTTCGATTTCTAGTTCTTCCTCGTGGTCAAATTTCATTATTCGAATTGTGTATTTATGTAAGCTTCGTTCAAAGTATGATTTTTTGTATCTTGCCTTCATCGGAATCATAAAGGCCATGACAACGCCAGACATTGTGGAGTGTATGCCTGAATAGTAGAATAAAAACCATATTAGTATTGCTGGTACAAGATAGTATGACATTCTTTTTTCCCCGAGCATATTCATTAAGAATACGAATGAGAGAATTATTAGTGCAATAGATAATAGTGGGATGTTTATGTTGCCGCCATAGAATAGTGCTACTACGAGTATTGCTCCCAAGTCGTCGGCTATGGCTAAGGCTGTTAGGAAGATTTTAAGTGAAATAGGGACTTTATTTCCTAATATTGACATTATACCAACGGCAAATGCTATGTCGGTGGCTGTAGGAATTCCCCAGCCGCCAGATGTGATGGTGTCACTATTGAAAAGTGTGTAAATGAGTGCAGGGAATGCCATTCCTCCAAGTGCTGCTATTACTGGGAGCATAGCTTTCTTTACACTAGACAGCTCTCCGCATACTACTTCTCTTTTTATTTCAAGGCCAACAGTAAAGAAAAAGATAACCATTAAAATGTCGTTGATGAATTTCTCTACATTCATGTCCTTTGGGAAAGTCCAGTCTATTGTTCCATCAGGACTTTTTATGTGTGCTGTTAGATTTGTTTGTAAAAATTCATGATAAATGTGGCTTGTAGCTGGTACATTAGCCAGGATCATGGCAATTATTACGCAAACCAATAGGGTGACTCCTCCAGCCCATGGCTGAAGCATGAAGTTTTTCCACGATAAGGACATACCATGTAGTCCTTTGTTCCATGTGTAGATAGGAATTAGACGCATTATATTATTATCTTTTTATTGTTAGCTTTTTAAAAGTTATTAGAGCTATAGGTGCTATAGCTCTAATAATAAACATTATATAAGTTTTGTTTTATGACTTATTTAGTCGGAGGATTTCCTGTTACTCTCTTGAAGAATCTTGTGAAACTGCTTGGAGAGATAAAGTTTAGTTCCTGACTAATACGTTTGATGCTGTAGTGGTGTACATTTTGTAGCGCCCTTGCTTTAGTTACTACGTATTCGTCAATCCATGAAGAAGCGTTCTTTTGGCTATATTGCAAGCATACAAAAGACAGATATTTTGAAGTGATTCCGAGTAGTTTTGCATAGAACTGTACGGAACGCTCCTTATCAGCATGCTTGTTAAGTGCATCCATGAATTTGCAGAACATATCATACTGTCTTGATGAAGGGTCTGCCTGCATGTCTACATTTGTAAAGAACTTGTTTATTAGATATACAAATATTACGTTAAGGAAACATCTGACATAGTTGATTTGATATTTATATTCAGGTCTGTAAAGATCTGTTTTTATATCATTATACATGTCCTTGAAATATTGCATATCTTCAGGACTGACATCACCTATATTGTATGAGTAGCTAAACTTTGATTTGTTATAGTTGAGGTGGATGTCTGTAAATGTGTCGTATACAGTTTCAGGATAGATTACGAACATGAAGAACTGACTATCTTCGCTTGCATTTTTGAAAGCGATGATACATTCCTCATAGGTAGCAAGTACCTGTCCTGCTTTTATTTCTACATCTTTTCCATTGATATTTAAGGTTGCTGTTCCTTTTTCATGGAAGAAGATGGTCATTTGATATAGTTTTACAGCGTCATTGTTAGAGAGTGGAATCAATGGATTGTCACCTGAATGACTGTCAAATAACAATATATGGTTATCCAATTTGCTAGTTGGTACCATTCCGTTAGATGTGAAGACATCAACGCTGTGTGTTTCTACATTTTTTTCCATAAGCTATCCTTCAATTATGGCTTTTCTATTATGTTCTTTTATGTATGCTGCAGGTGACACTCCTACAATTCTTTTGAAGTATCGTCCAAAGAAACTTTGGCTAGGGAAGTGATATATGTCACTTACTTTCTTTATGTTATGCTCATTTGTATAGAGCATTCTTTTTATGCTATAAGCTACATATTGGTCGATTACAATAGATGCTGAGAATCCTGTAAACATATTTGTCAAGTTTGACAGATATTTTGGAGTTATCTTTAATTTTTCAGCATAGAATTGTACTGATCTTTCCCTTTTGCAGTATAGGCTTAGGAAATCCAGGAACTTTTGGAAGAACTCTCTTTGTCGAGTACTTTCGTAGTGGTTATGTTCTGGGTATTCAGAAAGTTTCTCAAACAGGTGGCATTCGTAAGCTGATAGTAATGCGCGAAGGCAAACTTCTTTTCTTTTATAGTTTTCGCGTGCGTGTTCGAGTTTCATTCTGTTATATTCCGAAGTCATCAACTCAACATGTTTTTTTGTTAGAGTCAAATGGTGGAAACAGAAGCATCTTATTCCCACATTATTGCTAGCTCCGATTCTCTCGTATATGTCATTTACTATGTGGCTAAGTGTCAAGAAAGAGAAGAATTTGCATCTAGAGTCAATGATCTCAACTTTCATGCAAGGCATAATAACTATATAGTCGTTTTCTCTTACATCGACGTCTGTTCCGCTGATTCTCATGTGTAGAGTACCGCGTGTTACAACAGTTACGTAAACATAATGTGTGTTGAAAACTTCTTGCCTTCCTTTTACTGACAGGTTGTATTTGTCATCGAGGTTATCCATAAGTATGTACTTGCCTTTATAGGAGGAAAAGAATACATTGTCATCTTTTACCAAATCGGCTGTTAATATGTCTCCCTGTGAAATCATAAGCCTAGAATTTTTATTGTTTGTCTTCTGCTGTTCTTAATATTAAAGTCGTTGCACCAATAGTTATTATAGCTCCGTCTTCAAGATTTATTCTGTCTGAATCCCTGAGAATTTCATTCATGTAAAAAGTCCCTGTATCACTTGGTGCATCACGTAGAATATATTGTAATTTCCCTTTTTTATTACGTTTGACGGTAATTGCGCAATGAAAAGTATCGACACTTGGGTCCTTTGTCTCTATTGGTTTATTTATATTTGTCCCTTTTACGTATCGTCCGAATTCATTTTCTCCGTAATCAAGTGGAATAACCTGTTTAAAGGCGAATTGGTTCTCAATTACTACGATACTGCCGAAGCTTTCCTTGTAAGCCTGTTCGTCGAGGGTTCTCTCTTCGTGTTTGTCTGTTAACTTTGATTTGCCTATTCGAATTCCGAATTCTTTTTTACAATGTTGGCATACAAAAACGAGAGTTTGTCCTTCTGAATATTTTGTTTCGTCAAAAACGATGTAGTTGTCGCATTTTGGACAACGAACTCTTTTCATTTATTGTGGTTTTTGTTCAATTATTTATATGTAGAACCCATGCTTCGCTGAAGGCTGGGTTTTGTTTATTTAATTCCTGTAGTGCGTTGTACGCATCGCTATAAGTGGCATAGGCAGAGTAAACGACTCTGTTTTTCCCATCTTTAATTAAACGTGCCTCTTTAAAACCTTGTGCACTTAAATTGTCAATAAACAATTTTGCATTTTTTGAACTCACACGACTTGCCAATACAATTACGTAATCCTTTTTTTCTTTGTTATCCGCTTCTTTTTTAGTTGTCGTTGTGTTGTTTACTGCATTAAGGTTTTGTTTTTGTTCATTTTTTACAGCAATTGTTGTTGATGAGTTGCTATTGCTGTATTTCTTCTTATTTGCAATTGGATTTTTTGGTAAATCCTCTGGTTTACCGACGTAAACCGTGCTTGCCACACATGTATCACTCATTTTGTCCTCAGACTTAAGTGATGGGAATGTGAAGAGGAAGAAAAGAATGACTGCTGCAGCAGCTGCTGCTGAAAACTCCATCCACTTTTTGTGTAGTCGGATAGTGATTTCTTTGCTATTATTATTGTTATTATTTTTACTTATTGATTCTTCTGAAGTCTTATTGTTATTTACATTTTCAGAAGAGTTATTGGCAGCAGCTATTACTTCTGATTCTCTTTGTATAGGAAGGACTGAAGTTTGGCTTATTGCCTTTTGAATTTCCTTTTCCTGTTTTACTGCATCTAAATTTTTTACTTCAACGGAATAGAGTCCGTAAAGGCTAGGAGTAAGAATTCCTGCTTCTGGTGCTGTGAAAGTTATTCCATTTTCGATGCTTTTAGTAAGTGTTCCTATTCCGTTGAGCGTATAGGAGCCATTAACATCAAGTTGAATGATAAGTTCATTGATGTCTTTTTCCATTTGTAGGCATGCCTCTGGATATGCAGCATCGTATGCTTGCATGTATGATTGCACCAGTAGTCCATCATTAATAGAAAGCTGTTGGTTGAATCCAATAGTTCTATATGGTGGAAGGAAAAGGTTGTCGCCGTTATCACTATATCGAGAAGAGACCTGGTTTGCTATAAAACCTCCAAGTCCTGGTATAATCACACAGTCGTGATCTAATAAAAGTATCTCAATATGTCTACTAAGCGTTATCATGATGCAAAGATAATGAATTTATTTGTAATTGTGCAAATTATATTGTAGAAAAAACAGAAAATCGGGCAAAAAAAGAGGATATCGGAATTGATACCCTCTTATATATATGTCAAGCACGTAGGTGCTTAAGGTCCTTATTTGTTCTGGCTATCAGTTTGGTTGCCAGTAGCAGTAGGGAATGATGGTACGTTAGTAGCATCAGTAGCTTTCTGCATAGGAGTAGTAACTTCGATAGGAGCATCTTCTACAGTGCTCTTAGGAACACAATATGCTGATACTACACTAAGCACAACCATAGCGATAGCTAAAGTCCATGTTGTTTTTTCAAGGACATCAGTAGTTTTTCTTACACCCATAAGGTTATTCTGGGCAGAGAAGCTAGAAGCGAGGCCTCCACCTTTAGATTCTTGGATGAGTACAATTCCGCACATTAAAACAGATGTGAGAATGATAAAGCCAATAATTAAGTAAAACATTGTATTTTTATTTTTTATTATTTTAGAAATGTTATTTGTTGGCGGTTATGACCTCCAGCAAGTTAATTTGCGTGGCAAAGTTAGAATTTTTTTCTGGATTATTCAAACAAATCTTCCTTAATATTTCAAGTGCAAGGCTATATTTGCCTTGTTTTATATATATGTTGACCATACTTTCAGTATAAATCTCTTCATCTTCGTTAGAAATTTCTGGTGAAGTGAAGTCATCATCGTTATTTAGGTCTTTCATTTCGAATCTTTGTTTGCCCTTTGTTTCTGCTATGAAGGAGTCGATGAGGTGTGCTCCTTTCAGTTGGTTTTGTTCTTTGTCTTTTGGAGCGGCCACCTCTTCTTCTTGGCTTTGTATATCTTCGTTTTGCATGAGGAAAGCTGCATAATCTGTAGTCAGGTCAGCTATAGTAGGTTTTTGGTTGTCGTGCTTGGCCTGATTTAGGAAAGAATCAATAAGTGACATTGTTCTGTTGTTGTCATTTTCCGTTTCAATGTCAATTGTATTCTGTTGGTTTGCCACTCCAAGTTCATAATGTACGCCTTCGCTGAAGTTGAATAGGGTAGTTCTGTCTGGTACGAATACGCTTCCTTTTCTCAGTTCAGTTCCGAAGAAAGATGAATGTAGCAAATAAAGGTTTCTTATATATAAAATTCTTGCTGCCTGGAAGAAAGGATATTTTTCTGTTAAGTCCTTAAGTTCAGGTAGAGTATTATCATTTAGGTTTTCTGGATGTTCTATAAGATTTAATATATCGAGCATTTTCTTTACCAATTAGCTACTGTTGTATTGAATATTTGGTCCACGATATCGTCAATCATCTCTTGAACTAATGCTTCCTGTACGGATGCAAGAGATTGAGTGGCATCGTATTCACATGTTGCACTAAATCGTTGTTCGAAGTCTTCGGAGTGATTTGTGTTGTTAGTGAATCTTACGTTTACTGTTAGTTTGAGTTGAACTTGTGAAGAATATCCGTCGGAGGCTATGCTTTTGTTTGTTTGGCTATATTCGACGATTTCTCCTTCAAGATTCAGGTCACCATTTTTTTTTCAGTATTTTGAGTTTTGTTTTTTGAGCATAAGCATCGCTCAAGCTATTGTAAAACATGGATTCCATAGGTGCCCAAACGTATGCGCATCTAATAGGGAATTTGTCCATGCTTAAAGTTTTCACGAGGTCATAGTTTATGTTAGACCCGTTGAACTTAAAGCTTGGTATACACGAAGTCAGAGTCAAGATGACAATGGTGCAAAGTGTATATGCTATTGTCTTATAGGTTGATGCCATATTCCTTTATTTTTCTGTAAAGCGTTCTTTCTGATAGTCCCAGTTCGTTCGCTGTTTTTTTTCTGCTACTGTTATTTCTTTTCAGGGCCTCTATAATTTTCATCTTTTCTATTTCTTTGATGGTTAGAGGAGTTTCGATAATAGAGTCTGGTTCAGCTTCCACGAATTGTGGTTGTCTAGCCGTTTGACTGTTGTTAGCATTTTTTTGTTGAACAGTAGTTATTTTTATTCCGTCGTTAGTACCGAAAGTTATTCCGTCATTGAGTATCGCTTCTGTATCCATGAAGTCATCTCTTCTTGCCGGTGTATTTTCTTGTTGTCGGTGCTGTACGTTTCCAATGTTTGTCCGTACATAATCCTTGAGGTCTTTCATCTCATTACCAATTTTTGTAAGCAGATGGAAGAGGAGTTCACGTTCATTTTCGTATGAGTGTTGACTTCCGTTGTTTGGATTTGTGAGGACCAGTCCGCCTTCGGTATTATCGTTAGTTACGCCGAATTGTTTGAGTATTTCGCTTGTTATTTCTCTTTCTGGGCTGATAATACTGATTTGTTCAGTAAGGTTTCTTAGTTGTCTAATGTTTCCTGGCCATTTGTATGCCATTATCAGTTCCTTTGCGTCGGGTGTTAGTCTGATAGGGTCTCTACCGTACTTTTCAGAGATGTCGATAGCGAATTTTCTGAAGAGCATTTCTATGTCACGTCCTCTTTCTCTCAAAGGAGGTAGTGAAATTGGGATTGTGTTGAGACGGTAGTAAAGATCTTCTCTGAATCTTCCTTCTCTGATGGCCTTCTGCATGTTTACGTTTGTAGCGGCCACAATTCTAACGTCAGTTTTTCTCACTTCGCTTTCTCCAACTCTAAGGTATTCTCCTGTTTCGAGCACACGTAGAAGTCGTGCCTGTGTAGCTAAAGGTAGTTCACCTACTTCGTCGAGGAAAAGTGTTCCTTTGTTAGCTGCTCCGAAATATCCTTCTCTTTCGCCAATAGCTCCTGTAAATGCCCCTTTAGTGTGTCCAAAAAGTTCGGAGTCTATAGTACCTTCAGGAATAGAACCGCAGTTGATGGCGAAATATTTATTATGTTTACGTGCAGAATTGTCGTGAATGACTTTAGGCAGTACCTCTTTTCCGACACCACTTTCTCCAATTATCAAAACGGAAAGGTCTGTAGGTGCTACTTGTACTGCTATGTCCAGTGCTCTGTTTAGTCCGTCAGAGTTGCCGACAATGCTGTATCGTTGTTTTATCTGTTGAATATTGCTTGTATCCATAAGCTGACGTTGCAATTTTTAATTTTTATCAAAGATACGTAAAATTTATGGATTGACAATGACAATATGTCAGTTTTTATTTTTTTTAGATTGGAAAGTATGGATTGAAGTCACATTCCCATCCGATATTTGTAGTTCCTCCATGACCAGGATACACATTTGTTTCTTTTGGTAGTTCCTTAAGTCTTGTCAGGCTATTCATCATATCGTGTGAATTTCCTCCCTCGAGATCTGTTCTTCCTATGGAACCTTGAAACAGGGTGTCTCCAGAAAATAGAACAGCCTCGTTTTCACAATAGAAACATATTGAGCCTGGTGTGTGTCCTGGTGTTTGGATAACCATAAACTTGTGATTTCCGAAAGTGATGATTTCTCCGTCCCTTAAGTTTTTCTCCAAGCTAGGCATTTGTGGAAATGCAATTTTTGCACCAATAAACATTTCGATTTGTTCTGCGATACCATTATATATGGATAAGTCGGCCGTATTAGCTTCAGGCTTGAGTCCATATTCCTTGTAAGCAAATGGTATTCCGAGAGCATGGTCGAAGTGTAGGTGCGTGTTGAGCAGATGCACAACCTTTAAGTCATTTTCTTTGATGTAACGCTTGATAGGTGCCCATTCGTTTTCGGAAAAGCAGCCGCAATCGATGATTACGGTTTCCTTTGTTTCGTCATTTGCTATGTAACAGTTTTCGCTTATTGGGTTTACGCGAAATGTTTTAATGTTTAGCATACTTATATATAAGGTGTTGCTTTGTTATTTCTTTTTTTTGTGTGAACCTAATTCTTAATTGATTTTAGGTCCGCATAGTACGACCTTCTTTGTTTCGAAATATTTCTCATCGAAGAATTCAGACAGTTCCCATACTGTACAAATATTCTTCATGGTAGCTATTTCTCTGTCAAGTTCGCCCCCTTTAAGTGCTATTATTCCATTGGGTAATCCGTTGTGCATTTCTTTTGATAGATTTTTTCTTGATACCTTGACAAGGTCAATCATAGGCATTACAGCACGTGTTACGACGAAGTCATATTTATCTTTTATGTCTTCGACTCTTGAGTGAGAGAAACGTACATTTTTCAGTCCTATAGCATTAGCGACCTCTGTAGCAACTCTTACTTTTTTTCCGATGCTATCAACAAGATGGAATTCTGTGTCGGGGAACATTATTGCCAAAGGTATTCCTGGGAAACCGCCACCAGTTCCAAGGTCAAGAATTTTTGTTCCGGCTTTGAAATTGATTATTTTTGCTATACCGAGACTATGTAAAACATGATGTTCATATAGGTTTTGAATGTCCTTTCGTGAAATCACGTTTATTTTTGCGTTCCAATCATTATAAAGAGGCTCAAGTTGAGCAAATTGCTCAACTTGGGTCTCAGTAATATTAGGAAAATATTTTTTTATTATTTCCATGTATAAAATATCAAAGTTATTCCGATGTAAAGGCATTATTTGCCTCTCACAGAATTGTGTTACTTTTTGTTGCCGTCGATGACTTTAACATTGCTTGCTGCAGCCTTACACTTATCTCTGAGAGCATTCAGGTCTGCTCCAAGCTTGTCATAGCATACTACGACACCCATTCTTCTACCAACATGTGCAACAGGTTTTCCGAAAATTCTGAGATAAGTATTAGTTTCAGCAGTTACATTTTCGATACCTGTGTAGTCTGGTTTTTCTGTTTCCACCTCAGAAAGTATTACAGCACTTGCTCCAATTTTCTCCTGTGTAATTTCAGGGATAGGAAGTCCGAGTACAGCTCTGCAGTGTAGTTCAAATTCGCTCAGGTTCTGAGTACCAGCCAACGTTACCATACCTGTATCATGAGGTCTTGGTGAGAGTTCTGAAAAATATACTCCTTCAGTATTGCTGATAAAGAATTCTACTCCCCAGATACCTGCTCCAGTAAGTGCTTTTGTTACTTCAGCAGCCATTCTTTGAGCTTCAGCCAAGTGTTCTGGCTTCATTGCAATAGGTTGGAAGCTTTCTCTGTAGTCGCCACCTTTCTGTACGTGTCCAATTGGTCCGCAGAAGAGGGTAGGGCCATTTTGCTGTGTAACAGTTAGGAGAGTAATCTCGTAGTCGAATTTGATAAACTGTTCTACGATAACTTCCTTAATGTCGCCTCTTGCACCTTCTGCAGCGCATTTCCAAGCCTTATCGAGTTCTTCCGGTGAGTCCACTTTGCTTTGTCCATGTCCAGAAGAAGACATGAGAGGCTTTACAATGAAAGGATAGCCTATTTCTTCAGCTGCAGCTTTGAATTCCTCGAAAGTCTTTGCATACTTGTAATTTGCTGTTTTCAATCCCAGGTCGGTATGTGCCAATTCGCGAATAGCCTTTCTGTTCATAGTGAAGTTTACGGCGCGTGCACTTGGAATAACCTTTATGCCCTGTTTTTCGAAGTCGTATAATTTTTCTGTTCTGATGGCTTCAATCTCAGGAACGATAATGTCTGGATTGTGTCTTTTTACGGCAGCTTCGAGAGCATCGCCGTCAAGCATAGAAAAAATTTCGCGTTCATCGGCAACCTGCATAGCAGGAGCATTGTCATAGGCATCACATGCAATTACATACTGTCCTTTTCTTTTGCAGGCGATGACAAACTCTTTTCCGAGTTCGCCACTACCGAGTAGCATAATCTTTTTCATTGTTTTATATCTTTAGAATTACTGAACCATAGAATTACTGATGTTGCTCGCGGAGAAGGTCGTTGACTGTCTTCACTGGGTTGAATGTGCCGAGACTTACTTCAACGAAAATAGTGTTCCAGTCGCTCATAGCTCCGTTCCAAAGTCCTGGCAATTCAAGTGCCTTGAGGTCTTTTCCGTTCTTACTCTTAGAAGAGATGAATCCTGTCTGTGGGTCCACATATTTTTTGAGGTCGAACTTATTACCCTTGTAGTCTTTAACGGCGCAAACGAGGTCTACTGGATTGAAGTGTGTTCCTCCGTTGAACATTTCGAGGTACTCCTTGTTGTTCTTGTCGATCTGTGAAGATTCGAGAATCTGCAAAGATATTGTTCCGTCAGGATTGTAAGCCAAGAAAGGACCACCACCAGGCTCGCCGACATTCTTCACCATACCGCATACGCGCATAGGTCTGTTGAGTTTGTTGCGTAGGTAGATTGCTAATTCGCTGTCTTCAAGAACCTTCAACTCTGGGTTTCTGCAGCAAAGT
>JAILIJ010000148.1 GCA_024695315.1 Bacteroidaceae bacterium | reverse complement strand
GGAACTCAGGATCCTTGTAGTCGATGTACTTGATGCCGCTCTTCTTGAAACGACAATACTTCTTCTTCTTAACGTCAACTGTTGGTGGAGTTAAGTATCTGATTTCTGATGCCTGTGCTACTGCCATAATTAAGCCTCCTTCTTTTGGTTACGACGCTTCTCAGCATAAGCTGCAGCGTACTTTTCGTTCTTAACTGTGAGGTAACGGAGTACGCGCTCATCGCGACGCATCTGTAACTCAAACTTAGCAATCACTGTTGGTTCTGCTTTGAACTCGATCATCTGGTAGAAACCAGAAGTCTTCTTGTCAATAGCGTAAGCCAACTTCTTCAGGCCCCAGCTCTCTTCGTTGATGATCTCAGCGCCAGCCTCGACGAGGAGATTCTTGAACTTTTCAGCCGCTTCCTTCATCTGAACATCAGACAAAACGGGAGTTAAAATGAAAACGGTTTCGTATTGATTCATTGTAAAAAAATGAATTAATGAAGTTGTTAATAAAATTTTTTATTTTGCGTTATTAAGTGATATTCTCAAAACGCGGTGCAAAGTTAATGGTTTTTATTTAAAAATCGAAAGAAATTAGTAAAAACTTGTTTATTAACATCTAATTTTGAGTGTTAGGTTAAATTTCTTTGTGAATTATTTCCTTGTTTGGTTAAAAATCGCTTAATTTGCCTTGCAAAATGAGTGGAATATAATATTAAAACAAAAATATAATGAAGAATCTCGGAATTATCTTAATTATTCTAGGTGCCGTTATGATGATTGCTGGTATGCTTGGCGATCCACTGGGTATCGGTTTCCTTTCTGACCTTTGTGATTTTAATGCTTACACACTTGGAGCTTTCTTCCTTTGTGTTATAGGTCTTATTTCTCACATTGTGATTAACAAGAGAATTGTTGACTAATAAATAGCCAGCATATTAAAATTATAATGGTGATGTTTTTCGGAACATTACCGTTTTTTTTCATAAAAAGGTGTACCATGGATCAAATGGTACACCTTTTATATATATTATAAACTATCTTCTGATGCTATGACAAGTTTGTAGCCTTTGCCATGTACGTTTATGATTTGAACGTTTTCATCTGTTTTTAGTATCTTACGTAGCTTTGTAATGTAGACGTCCATAGAACGAGCGTTGAAGTAATTGTCGTCTGTCCAAATGGTTTTTAGAGCTACATCTCGTTGAAGAAGTCCGTTTGGCTTGTTGCTTAGAAGTGTGAGGAGGTCAGACTCTTTAGTTGTCAGTTTGATTTGTTCATCTCCACAAGTAAGCATTTGCTTTTGGATGTCAAAAGTGAATTTACCAATCTTACGAATATTCATGTCTTGGTTTTTCTTACCATTGACGCGTCGCAGAATAGCTTCGATACGGTATACGACTTCTTCCATGGAGAAAGGTTTTGTGATGTAGTCGTCAGCACCAATTTCGAATCCCTCCTTGATGTCGTCCTTCATGTTTTTTGCAGTTAAGAACATGAATGGCATTTCTGAGTTTATTTCCTGGATTTTTTTTGCAAGAGTAAAGCCGTCCATTCTTGGCATCATGACATCAAGAATACAAAGGTCGTATTCTCCGCAGCAGAAGGCGTCGAGTCCTTCTTCTCCGTCGGCACAAAGATCCACCTTGTAGTCTTTAGCTTCGAGATATTCTCTGAGTAGCATGCCTAAGTTTTCGTCATCTTCGCAAAGTAGGATGTTGACTTCTCTCTGTTCTTCTGATTCTTTTATCATAGTTGTATGTTTTTAGTTTTTTATTCTTTATTTAGTATGTATGTTTAATTTATTGGCATTTTGATAATGAACTTTGTTCCTATGCCATATTCACTTTCTGCGTGAATAGATCCGTTGTGGTCTGTGATTATTTTTTTTACGTATGCTAATCCTAATCCAAACCCTTTCACATCGTGCAGGTTACCTGTGTGGACTCGATAGAATTTGTCAAAAATCTTTTTCAAGTCATTTTTTTGTATTCCTATGCCATTATCTTGTATAGAAATGAACAGGCTATTTGATTCGTTCCAAGTTGATACCTTAAGCTCCAATTGAACGTCTTTACGTTTGTATTTTACGGCGTTGTCCATAAGGTTGAACATGACATTTGTGAAATGCATATCATCGACGTTAATAATTGGATTTTCAGCCTTTAGGTCTGTTATAATTTTTCCGCCATGCTTCTCTACTTTTAGAGCGAAAGTGTGTACCACTCCTGCTATAAGTTCATTTGCGTCAAGTTCTTTAGGCCTTAGATTAGCCTTTTGATTTTCGTATAATGAAAGTTGCAAAACTTTTTCTACTTGGAATCTAAGACGCTTTGTTTCATCCAGTATTGTTGTTGTCAGACGCGTCATCATTTGTGGCGTCTTTTTTACTGAATCGTCAGCCAACATCTGTGCGGCAAGTGAGATTGAGCTGATTGGAGTCTTGAATTCATGTGTCATGTTATTTATGAAGTCATTCTTCATTTCTGTCACTTTCTTTTGCTTGAACACAATCAGCAGCGTGCATATAAATGTTAATAGCAAAACGGTTGTGAATACAAGTGAAGGTAGCATGAACCATATAGAATGGTATTTCAATCTGCTTTCTTCTGGGAAATGTACTTTCAACACTCCCATTTTCTGTACTGGGTCATTCTTGAACAGTGTTTCCGTGTGACATAAATCTTCCCCTTCAGGATCGTAGTCAGAACATCTGTAAATAGCTCTTCCGCTACTTGTGCATACGGAGAAATGGAAATCCATGTTTATCCCATTATTTGCAAGTTCGGTCTTGAGCATTTGATCAAGTTCTGCGAAGTCAATTCTCTTTTCCAGTGGTCTGTCGCTTGCCGTATATAGAATGCTATATATAACTTCGTTGACAAGAGCTTGTTCGTAAATATACCTCTTAGCCATTATTTCTTGGAGCGAACGCGTGTTGTTTGTATTGACGTCTATTTTCCTTGTGAAATATTTGTCAGACAGATTAGTGTTTACGGTCGTTTCAAGTGATTTGTATATACTACCATCTTTGGCTTTTATCTGGTGCATTCTTTGAATAACACTTGAGTCTGTACTTGCTGTTATTGTATCGTTGACCGTTGCTACACCTTCTAAGGCATCTGGTCCTTCTGCCAGATATCTTTTTGCTTCATCAAGTTCCAGCTGATGAGCCACGGTGTAAAGGCTTCTACTTACGGATTCTTCGAAATGGGCTTTTCGTGTGTCTAAAATTTCTTGAATATATCTCATCTGTAGTCCTAAGAGAGCTAAGAATGAGAGGCCCATTAAAATCGCTAATATTGTTATTGTTGATTTTTTCATCTATAGAAATTTTACGCTTGCTTATTTAGTTGACTGCAAATTAAGGCAATTGTTTAAATCGACACAACGTTTTTTAATAAAAAAGATAAAAAAGCTCGCAAAAATATGCGAGCTTTAACTAAATTAAACTTTTAACTTGATTTTTTATTAAGTAAAAAGCCTATGTATTGGCTGTTTCCTAATATATGCAACAAAATTATTCTTCATCTTTATTCTGCTCCTCAAATTCCTTCATCAATTTCTGCTGAATATCAGTAGGAACGAGTTCGTAGGAAGCGAATTTCATGATGAAACTAGCTCGGCCTCCTGTTATTGATGACAGTGTAGTAGAGTAGTTAGATAGCGACTTGAGCGGAACTTTAGCTATGAGTTTTTCGTATCCTTTCTCGCTTTCGGAACCGATAATCATACCTCTACGTCCTTGTAGGTCACTCATTACGTCACCCATCTTGTCTCCTGGTACAAACACCTCTACGTCGTAGATTGGTTCAAGGAGTTTTGGACCAGCATTCTTGAAGGCATCAGAGAAAGCATGTCTTGCAGCAAGCATGAATGAAAGTTCGTTAGAGTCTACAGGGTGCATCTTTCCGTCGTAGACAATAACTCGCACATCTCGAGCGTAGCTGCCGGAAATAGGTCCTTGCTCCATACGGCTTTGAATACCCTTGAGTATGGCAGGCATAAAGCGCTTGTCGATCGCTCCACCAACTACAGAATCGACGAATACGAGTTTTCCACCCCATTCGAGATCGACCTCTTCCTTGCCCTTGATAGTAATCTTAAATTCTTGACCATTAAATTTGTAAGATGTTGGATCAGGCATTCCGTCGTAGTAAGGTTCAACAATCAGATGCACTTCTCCAAACTGTCCTGCTCCTCCAGATTGTTTCTTATGGCGATAGTCAGCACGAGCAGCCTTTGTGATAGTTTCGCGATAAGGAATCTTAGGCTCATCGTAGACTATGTTTATCTTTTCATTATTCTCTAAGCGCCATTTGAGTGTGCGTAGATGGAATTCTCCCTGTCCCTTGATGATTGTTTGCTTGAGTTCTTTGCTTTGTTCAAGTACCCATGTAGGATCTTCCTGTGCCATCTTTTGAATGGCGGAAATCATCTTTTCTGTGTCAGCTTCGTTTTGAGCTTTTACAGAACGTATATATTTAGGGTTAGGATAGCTTATGAAGTTGAATCTGTTCTCGCTGTCTTTGTCCACAAGAGTGTTTCCTGTGCGAACGTCTTTGAGTTTAACGGTACATCCGATATCTCCAGCAACGAGTTCTTCTACTTTTATTCTGTTAGCTCCGGCACATACGAAGATCTGTGCTAATCTCTCCTTGCTTCCTCTGTCGCTATTTGTCAAGTCATCTCCTTCGTGTACCTTACCTGACATGACCTTGAAATATTGCACACCACCGATATGTGGCTCATTAGCTGTTTTGAAGAAGTAGAGTGATGTTGGTGCATTAGGATTAGGGTTGACAACTTCGCCTCGTGTATTGTGAACCTGTGGCATTTCGTCTACGAAAGGTACCACGTTTCCGAGGAATTCCATGAGTCGTCTGACACCCATATCCTTAGTGGCGCATACACAGAATACTGGGAACATGCTGCGTGCAGCAAGTCCTTTTCTTATACCCTCACGCATCTCATCTTCTGTAAGTGTTTCAGAATCGAAGAACTTCTCCATGAGGCGTTCGTCGTTTTCAGCAGCAGCTTCAACAAGGGCTTTATGTAGTTCAAGAGCTTTTTCTTTTTCTCCTTCTGGTATTTCTTCAATTATTGGTTCTCCTCCTTCTGGTTTCCATGAATATTTTTTCATGAGAAGAACATCGATAAGAGAGTTGAAATCAGGTCCTTCGTTAAGAGGATACTGAATCTGCACTACTTTCTGTCCGTAGTTATCTTTAAGTTTTTCGACCACATTATTGTAGTCACATTTTTCTGAGTCTAATTGGTTGATGAGGAAGATGACTGGTTTGCCAAGCTTCTCTGTATATCGGAAGTGGTTCTGTGTACCAACTTCAGGTCCATACTGTCCATTGATGAGCAAAATGGCTGTGTCGGTAACATTTAATGCTGTTATAGCCTGTCCTACGAAATCGTCTGAACCTGGGCAGTCTATGATATTAAGTTTTTTGCCGTTCCATTCAACATGATAAACAGTTGAAAATACACTGTATCCATATTCCTGCTCTACAGGGAAATAGTCACTCACTGTGTTTTTTGCTGTTATTCGACCACGTCGGCTTATTATGCCTGCCTCATAGAGGAGTGATTCTGTGAGCGTGGTCTTACCTGACCCGTCATTGCCAAGGAGGGCAATGTTCTTGATTTCATTGGTCTGATAAACTTTCATAATAGGTTGTGTTTTTAAGGTTTTACATGTGAGTATTTTATTGTTTTGAATACTTATCGTTTCAAAAACGTGCGCAAATTACACAAAATACATTAAATGAAGAATACAAAATTTATGTTGTTAAACATTTTTGAATTTCTTAACCGCTCTGTATGGTCGGTTATCTGTTTTTGCGTATTGCTTTGAGATAAGATATACTTATATATATTTTATGTCTTTTCTCGACACAATTTTTTATGATATACCTATACAGAAGTTAAGTAAAAAAATGCAAAAAAAAGGTGTTATACAGAAAACTTATACTATCTTATCATGCGCTTACACTTTAAGAGTTAAACTTTCTTAAATCTTTCATTCTCATAGATTAAAAACTTGTAAATCGTATCAAAATATATTATATTTGTTCATTCATCTAACGACAGTGTGTGACGTCCGATTTCTTCAAGAGATGGAGCGAGATTTTTCATACCGAAAATTTGATTTCCGTCACAAGAAGAAATTAGTAATTGATACGAAGGAATTACGAAGGGAATACGAACCGTTGTCGAAGGAGGTGGGGTAGAAAAGTACGTTCTTTTTAACGTGCTTTTTTTGTTTTTTACGATAAGTCGATAGTGGAGGATTTTTTTATAAAGTGTTTTAAGCGCTTCTTATAATCGTTACGAATTTGTTATTATCTTTGTAGAAAATTATTTTTCATGGTTTTGTTGTCACGTGCAACAACTATACTTGGCATGAAAAAAGGCGAGGTTTATGAAAAGGTAATTAGAATAAATAGGATTAGTAAAATTTATGATCGGAATATATATACATATACCATTCTGCAAAAAACGATGTATTTATTGTGGTTTTTATTCCACAGTTCAGCTGTCGTCTAAAGATAGGTATGTTGATGATGTGTGTCTTGAACTGAAAAATTATTCTACAAAGGTAGGTGAGGAGGTTGGAACTATATATATAGGTGGTGGCACACCTTCTCAGTTGTCATTGGTGAATCTTAAAACTATACGTGACCATATATATGCTAATTTCAAAGTGTCGGAAGATGTGGAAATGACCATAGAAGGTAATCCTGATGATCTTACGTACGATTTCTTAAAAGGTCTTAAACAGATTGGATTTAACCGATTGAGTATGGGGGTGCAATCGTTTGATGACAAAAGACTTCAATTTCTTCATCGACGTCACAGCGCCTCGCAAGCTCTGGAGGCCGTGTCAAATGCAAAGAAGGCTGGATTTGAGAATATTAGTATTGATTTGATGTTTGGTTTCCCTAATCAAACTCTTTCTGAATGGAAACAGGATGTGCAAATGGCTTTAGCGCTGGACATACAGCATCTTTCTGCTTATTCTTTGATGTATGAGGATGGCACACTACTTGCTTCCATGTTAGATAGGGGAGAGATTACGGAGATTTCAGATGAATTGGCGTCTAATATGTATGAGTATCTTATAGATTCTGCTTCCCAAGCTGGATTTGAGCATTATGAACTTTCAAATTGGAGTAAACCGTTATTCCAATCTCGTCATAATTCAAGTTATTGGACTGGGGTACCTTATTTGGGCGTTGGAGCCGCCGCCCATTCGTTTGACGGAAAGAATAGGTGGAGCAATCCAGAGTCTATAAATGAATATATGGAAGGGATTGAGAAGGGAAAGTTGAATATAGAATACGAGTCTTTGGATAAAAATCAATCCTATGACGAGTTTATTATGACTGGATTGAGGACAAGCGCTGGAGTAAGTCTAGCTAAATTACGTAAAGAGTTTGGGGATGAATATTATGAGTATTGCTTGAAAAATGCTGATTCTCATATTAAAGGTGGACGTTTGCAGATTTGTGATTCTCAAAACTCAGGTATTGGGGATAAGGTGTTAAAGCTTACACGTAATGGGCTATTTGTCTCTAATGACGTGATGTCGGATTTGATGTTTGTGTAAGATTTTTTTACAAAAAGATGTATTTGCTGAAGTTGACGAATTTATGTCTATTTTGTGATGATTTTTAAGACTGAATCAAAGAGTATTATTCATAATTCATTCTGTATACCTTAACGACTTTAAATACTGAAAGTTGTGCATATACGAATTTTATGTGAATATAACAAATTTGTTTTATATTCGTAATATCTCTGTTTTTGTCTTAAATGAGAACTGTTTACGTTTTTTTAACCATATAAGTGAAAAAAAACATATTTTAGAGGATAGCAGAACGAAAAACTTCATACCTTTGCATCGGTTTTGAAAGCAAATAGATTGTTTAACATTAAAAAGTAAAAGAAAAAATGAAAAAGTTGGTTTTCATGTTTGCTGCTGTTGTAGCAATGTCATTCGCATCATGTGGTAATAACACTAAGGCTTCTGAGGCTGTAGATTCTGATACTGTAGTTGCTGAGCCAGATACAGTATGCGATTCACTTGCTAACGATACTACTGCTGCTGCTGTTGATACTGTAGTTGCTGAGTAATTAAAAGCATTTAGGCAAACAAACAACTTTGACTCTAAGAGTCTAAAGCGAGTTATCCTGTCAAGTTTTATACTTGACAGGTTTTTTTTGTTTTTAATGGATGGATGCGGAATGCTTTGAGCCTATGCGGTCTTAATAGAAAATTCTTGCAATTTGAAGTTTATTAAAGATGGATATTTACGCAGCTATTCAATACGAAAAGAGCGTATAAAAATCAATAAGACGCGGCTCAAAAGTACATTTTCGAGTTTTTATTAACGCTAAAAATGTACGATATATGCCTTTGGAGGCTTGGGAATGGTATGTTTGTGTGCGAATCCGAAGAAAATGATTAGAATAGTCAATCTCCTAATTCTATATGTGTGGTGGATTATGAACACTATGCCGTCATGCCGTATTCTGCAGCTAATTTTCGTAAACTTTGTATAGCATAATGCATACGGCCAAGTGCAGTATTTATGCTAACGCCTGTTTTTTCTGCTATTTCCTTGAAAGATAAGTTTTCGTAGATGCGCATACAAAGAACCTCACGCTGGTAACGTGGAAGTAGTGTTACAAGAAATTCGGCATCGGAAAGCGTTTGTTGTTCGATAAGTTCAAGCTCTCTGTTTTCGTTAATTGCTATATTGCGGTCGCTTATATAGTTTGTATCATCATCATTAGACACAATTTTTATGCCGTTGTTATTGTGTCTATGGTGGTCAATAATAAGATTATGAGCAATCCTCATAATCCAAGGTGCGAACTTGCCATTTTCTTTGTAGCGTCCGTCACGAAGGGTCATGACAACCTTGACGAAGACATCTTGGAATAAGTCTTCTGCCAATTCTTGTTTTTTTACAGAGTAGAAAATGTATTGAAATACTTTACTCTTATATCGATTCAGCAATACGTCAAATGCGTTATTATTGCCTTTTAGGTATAAACTAACCAACTTTTCGTCGGAAAGCTCGTTAAAGTCATTCATTATGCTTATTATTTTTTTTATTTAGCGTAATGTATAATCTATAGGCAATAATATTTTATAAGAGTTAGATAATTTAGAAATAAAATGACTTTTGTCATTTGTGCTGCAAAGTAAACGGTTTTAAAGTTAAAAAGCAACCCTTAAAGCAAAAAAATGCTTTAGGAGTTGCTATTTTTATACAAATTGGGCATTATCTGTCAATTTGAAGCCTCTTAACAGGTCTGTTACTGGCATTCTTTTCTTTCCTTCAAGCTGCATAACCTTAATGTTTATGTAGCCGTCCTTGGTAGCTGCTTTTATATATGTTTTACCATCGGAAAGTATTGTTCCTGGTGTCAGGCTGTGGTCGGCAGTTTCTTTTTCTGTATCGTAAATCTTTACGGATTTCCCGTTAAGACTTGTCCAAGCTGCTGGGTATGGACTAAGTCCGCGTATGAAGTCGTAGATTCGTTTGGTTGTCTGATTCCAGTCGATCTGACATGTTTCTCGGAAAATCTTAGGAGCAGGAGCTAGCATTTCCTCTTCAGTCATTTGAGTATTGCTAGCCTTCTGTCTTTCTATAAGTTCTTCTTGGCTTATAGTCTTTAGAGTGCCATCGAGAATACTATCTACGGTTTTTATGATGAGTGTGCCGCTAAGTGCCATGAGTTTGTCATGAACAATTTCCACGTTATCCGTGTCGGCAATTGGTATTCGGACCTGATCAATCACGTCTCCTGTGTCTATCTCATGTTTTAGCATGAAGGTAGTCATACCGGTTTCAGTATCTCCGTTTATTACAGCCCAGTTGATCGGTGCTGCACCTCTGTATTTTGGAAGAAGAGAGGCATGTGCGTTGAAGGTACCGTATTTTGGCATACTCCAAACGATTTCTGGTAGCATTCGGAACGCTACAACGATTTGTAGATCGGCGTTGAGGCTGCGTAATTCTTCAACAAAGTCTGGGTCTTTCAGTTTTGCTGGTTGGAGAACTTTGAGCCCGTGTTCAACAGCATACTGTTTTACCGGACTTGGCTGTAGAGTATCCTGATGTCTGCCGATAGGTTTGTCCGGCATGGTAATCACTCCGACGATATTATATCCTCCTTCTACGAGGACTTTCAATCCCTCGACGGCAAAGTCAGGAGTGCCCATATATACTATTTTGAGATCTTCTTTTTTCATAATTATTCTTGGCTAAAGTCTTTAAGCGTTTGTCTATAGCTTTGGAACATACCGGAGCGCGAGATGAAACCGAGGTATTTGCCTGTATCGTCTATTACGGGAAGGTTCCAAGCGTTAGTATCTTCAAACTTTTTTGTTACAAGGTTTAGCGGATCGTTGATACTGACTATGGCTGGTGGCTCTTTCATAAACATACTTACGGTGTATTTATGATAAAGCTCGGGCCTGAACATGTAGTTTCTCACAGAATCGAGTGAGACAACAGCTATGAACTTTCCGCTTTTGTCGACAACTGGGAATATGTTGCGGTGTGACTTGCTTATCACGATTGTGAATTTGCTAAGGTCCATATCTTCCTGAACTGTCTTGTAGTCATTTTCTATCAAAGACGTAAGGTTAAGGAGTGTGAGAATAGCTTTATCCTTATCGTGTGTGAGAAGCTGTCCGCGTCGTGCGAGTCGATAAGCATATATACTATGTGGCTCGAAAGTCACTATTGTAAGGTATGCTATACTTGAGACAATCATGAGCGGAACGAACAGTTTGTAACCGCCAGTAAGTTCGGCAATCAGGAAGATACCCGTTAGTGGGGCGTGCATAACTCCTGACATGAGACCTGCCATACCGAAAAGTCCGCAGTTGCGTGCTGACAAGAAGAATGTGTCGTGGAGCTCGAGGTTGAACATCATGTCCCACAATCGGCTGAAGATAAATCCAGTTATACATCCGAGGAACAAACTTGGTGCGAAAGTTCCACCACATCCTCCACCACCATTTGTGGCTGTTGTAGCAAATACTTTGAATGCAAGTACCAACCCAAGGTAGATGAGCAGATTGTTATCATTTCCGTAGAAGAGTGAACCTTGCATGATATCCCCGGCTGGAGCATCATTTATGAGCTGATTGATTACTTCATATCCTTCGCCGTACATGGCAGGGAAGAAGAATATGAGAACGCCCAGAACGGTTGAACCGAGTAGGAACTTATAGCGCTTCTTCTTTAGTTTGCCGAAAATGCCTTCAAACCAGTTCATGGTTCGTGTGAAGTATAGAGAAACAAGTCCGCAGCATATACCGAGTATTACGCATCCCGGAATCATGTCTATAGTAAACTCTTTTGACAGACTAAAGTCGAATTGTGGGTTTGTGCCGTATATTGCGTAAGACACACATACGGACGTCAGGCTTGTAACCAATAGTGGAAGCAGAGAGCCCATGTTTAGTTCAAGCATGAGAACTTCGAGCACGAACATGAGTCCAGCGATAGGAGCCTTGAAAATAGCCGATACGGCTCCTGCAGCTCCACATCCTACGAGTAGCATAATGTTGTTTGGAGTGAGGTGGAATCTCTTTCCGAATCCTGACCCCCATGCCGAGCCGGTAAGGACGATAGGTGCCTCGGCTCCTACAGAACCTCCGAATCCGATAGTTATGGCACTCGCTATTACGCTTGACCATCGGTTGTGTGATTTGATGCGCGAACGTCCTCTTGACATCGCGTAGAGAATCTTGGTCACGCCGTGGCTTATATCTCCTCGTACGATATACTTGACAAAGAGCATAGTGACAAGGATACCGAATGCAGGATAAACAAGGTAGAGCCAGTTTATCTCTTCTGCAAGGAAATTAGATGTAAGCTGATGCTTTATAAGTTCAATTATCGTTTTGAGGATAAAGGCGGTCAATCCTGTGCAAATGCCCACGATGAAACTCAGTAGCAGCATAATGTGCTTCAAGCTTCTTCCTTCCTTTATCTTTTCGGTGACAAAGTTGATTATGGTGAGCTCTTTACGTCGAATGCCAAATGTTTTCATATTATACCTTTCCTCTTATCTTAATCACGAATGATGGTGAATTCTCCGTTTTCTTTGATTTTTATTATACTTGATGGTTTATGCTTCTCTTTGCATCTCTGGTTGTAGCGCACAACATAGTCGACTGCTTCTTTTATCTCGTCGCTAATCTCGTCGAAAGTCTGAGCTGTTGGTTCGCCGCTAATATTTGCGCTGGTAGAGACGATAGGTTTTTGGAATCTGAAGCATAGTTCCTTGCTGAACTCTTCTCTGGTGATACGTATGCCAACGCTTCCGTCTTCAGCCAAAAGATTAGGGGCTAAACCTGTGGCGTTGTCGAAGATTACCGTTAGTGGCTTTTCTGATAGTTCAATCATGTCCCAAGTGACATCAGCAACCTTACGTACATATCTGGATAGGCGTGCTTCTGAATCGACAAGGCAGATAAGTGCCTTACTGTCTGAACGTCTTTTTATTTCATATACTTTCTTTACAGCTTCTGGATTGGTAGCGTCGCAGCCTATTCCCCAAACTGTGTCAGTAGGGTAGAGAATCACTCCACCTGCTCTCATGACCTCAACGGCCTTTTTAACTTCGTCTTGTAACATAGTCTATGCTCTATTTTTACTAAAATTCGCTTGTGAAGTGGAATTTTATTTTTTCAAAATCTTGTTGAGCCATCTGTAGTACATAGTTAGAGTCGGCGAGGAAGACATCGCGTCCGTCCTTGTCCTTAGCCATGTATTGATATTTACGCTTTTTGAACGCTTCGAGTTCTGCTTCGTCGTCGCTTTCAATCCAGCAAGCCTTGTATAGGCTCATTGGTTCCCAGCGGCACTTTGCGTTGTATTCATTTTCGAGACGGTACTGGATGACTTCGAACTGGAGTTGTCCTACTGTACCAATAATCTTTCTGTTGTTGAACTGGTTGATGAATAGCTGAGCCACACCTTCGTCCATAAGTTGGTTGATACCCTTCTCGAGCTGTTTAGTCTTCATAGGGTCCGCATTCTCGATGTATTTGAACATTTCTGGTGAGAATGAAGGTAGTCCCTTGAAATGAAGTTGCTCGCCCTCAGTCAAAGTGTCTCCAATCTTGAAAATGCCGTTGTCTGGAAGACCTACGATATCTCCAGGGTAAGCTTCTTCAATAGTTGACTTCTTTTGTGCCATGAACTGTGTAGGGCTTGAGAAGCGTACAGTCTTGCCATTACGTACATGAAGATAAGGGGCATTTCTTACGAACTTACCGGAGCAGACTTTACAGAAAGCGGTACATGAACGGTGGTTCGGGTCGATATTAGCTGTTATCTTAAATATGAAACCTGTGAACTTTGGTTCTTCAGGCTTCACTATACGTTCTTCTGCTGTTGTAGGACGTGGATTAGGAGCTATCTCAACGAAGCAGTCGAGGAGTTCCTGCACACCAAAGTTGTTGAGTGCAGAGCCGAAGAATACAGGAGCGATTTCAGCATCTAGATATTTGTTTACGTCGAATGCGTCATATACACCTTCAATCATTTCGAGGTCTTCTCGTAGCTTAGCTGCGTCTTCTTCTCCTACACGTTCGTCCAATTCTTTGGAATTTAGGTCTACTTCAACCTTTTCTGTTACAATCTGTTTGTTTGGAGTGAACAGGTTTAGGTTGTTTTCGTAGATATTGTAAACTCCCTTGAATCGTGCTCCCTGGTTGATAGGCCATGAGAGTGGACGAACCTTAATCTGAAGTTCAGTCTCAACCTCATCGAGCAAGTCGAATGGGTCACGTCCTTCGCGGTCCATCTTGTTGATGAATACTATGACCGGAGTCTTGCGCATACGACACACAGTCATGAGTTTACGTGTCTGAGCCTCCACACCCTTAGCACCATCAATAACGATGATACAAGAGTCTACGGCAGTCAGAGTACGGAAAGTGTCTTCGGCGAAATCCTGGTGTCCAGGAGTATCGAGAATGTTGACTTTATATAGTCCAGCTTCGCCGTCTGGAGTTTTCTTATTTGCAGGAGTATAGTCGAATTCCATTACGGAAGTACTGACAGATATACCACGCTGCTTTTCTATTTCCATCCAGTCTGAAGTGGCTGATTTCTTGATTTTATTTGATTTAACGGCTCCGGCAACCTGAATCTGACCTCCAAAAAGCAGGAGTTTTTCTGTCAAAGTAGTTTTACCAGCATCAGGGTGCGAGATAATCGCAAATGTTCGTCTTCTTTCTATTTCGTTCATAAACAATCTTAAATTTGGTTGCAAAGTTACATAAAAATCATGATATATAAGACTATAAGGGGTGAATTTCTATTTTGGGGTTTGTAATTTGCGTATTTGTTGGCAATTGGTGTGAAGACAAATAAATTTTTGTGCATTTCGTTTTTGTAAGTAGGGCCGAATGTGTTTGAGATGTGTTAAATCTGTGTTCAAAGTGTGCTAAATATTTCGTATTTGCCTTAGGTTGTTAAAAATTGTTCAGCAATAAATAATAGTACCATCCGCAATAAACTGCAGTACTTTGCGCAATAAACTGCAGTACCATGCGCAGAGTACTGGAGTACCATCCGCATGGTACTGGTACAGATTGCCTAATGGAGTGATTAGGTCGTGAGAAAAAATCCTTAGTAATGGGAGAACAAAAGTGACGCAAGCAAAAAATGCTTGCGTCACAAATATTGCGATAAAATGTATGCCGATTAAGCGTACATAGCCACGATAGCTTCGTAAAGCTCCTGCTTTCCAGAAGTAGTCTTAGGCTCGCCGACCTTCTTTCCGTATTCGTAAGCCTGTTCGAGAGTGAGCTTTCCGTTCTCGAAGTCCTTACCGATACCGCTATCGAATGAAGCGTAGCGCTCAGCCTTCATCTTCTTGTATGGAGACTCCTCAAGAAGCTTAGCTGCAGATTCGAGAGCGCGAGCCATAGCGTCCATACCAGAGATATGAGCGATGAAGATGTCCTCGAGGTCTGTTGAGTTACGACGAGTCTTAGCGTCGAAGTTAGTACCTCCTGTGCCGAGACCGCCGTTGCGAAGGATTTCCATCCAAGCCTGAACGAGTTCGTACTGGTCGATTGGGAACTGGTCTGTATCCCATCCGTTCTGGTAGTCGCCGCGGTTTGCGTCAATAGAGCCGAGCATACCGTTATCTACTGCAACAGCCAATTCGTGTTCGAATGTGTGTCCGGCGAGAGTTGCGTGGTTTACCTCGATGTTTACCTTGAAGTCCTTGTCAAGTCCGTGAGCCTTGAGGAAGCCGATGACAGTCTCTGTGTCGACATCATACTGGTGCTTTGATGGCTCCATAGGCTTTGGCTCGATGAGGAATGTGCCCTTGAATCCTTTTCCGCGAGCGTAGTCACGAGCCATAGTGAGCATAGTTGCCATGTGTTCCTTCTCACGCTTCTGGTCTGTGTTGAGAAGAGACATGTAGCCTTCGCGTCCACCCCAGAATACATAGTTCTCTGCACCGAGCTTGATACCTGCGTCGATAGCGTTCTTAATCTGTACGATAGCGCGAGCTACAACGTCGAAGTCTGGGTTTGTAGAAGCTCCGTTCATATAGCGTGGATTGCCGAATACGTTAGCTGTTGACCAAAGGAGCTTGATGCCAGTCTCCTTCATTTTTACCTGTAGATAATCAGTAATGGCCTTGAGGTTAGCCTCATATTCCTCAACAGAATTGCCTTCTGAGATGAGGTCTACATCGTGGAAACAGAAGTAAGGGAAGCCGAGTTTAGTCATAATCTCGAATCCGGCATCAGCCTTCTGCTTAGCTATTGTGAGAGGGTCTGTTCCTTGGTTCCAAGGGAACTTCTTTGTGCCTGTACCAAACTGGTCTCCGCCCTCAGCACAAAGAGTGTGCCACCATGCCATAGCGAAGCGTAGCCAGTCCTTCATAGGCTTGCCCATGATTACCTTTTCTGCGTCATAATAGTGGAATGCAAATGGGTTCTTAGAATCCTTACCTTCGAATTTGATCTTTCCTAATTGTGGAAAATATTCTTTAGCCATAGTATTATTATGCCCCAACGTTCCGTGGAACGTTCATCCGTATTTGTGGGGCCTGGATGAGGTTAGTTTTATTATTAATATTATTTGTTACTTTTTTTGATGCACTATTTGAGTATTGTTTCCAGTCTCGAAGTCCATAGCTTGTATGCCTTTAGGTATGGTTCTTGGTCAGCTTCAGGCTTTTCTGTAGCTATGTGTTTAAGAGTGCTGAATGCCTCGTCACTGTCCTTGTAGATGCCTGCACCTATGCCAGCTCCTCTTGCTGCACCTGCAGCTCCATCTGTTTCATAAAGTTCGATGGATACTCCTGTTGTGCTTGCCAGAGTCTTTCGGAAAGTGGAGTTGAGGAACATGTTAGCATGGCCAGCCTTTATGGTCTTAATGTCCATGCCCATTTTCTTCATTATTTCTATTCCATAGGCAAAAGAGAAGGCGATTCCTTCATGGGCTGCACGAATCATGTGGGCCTTTTTATGGATGTTGAAGTTTATGCCATGGATAGAAGCTCCGGTGTCGACATTTTGCAGGACTCTTTCTGCACCATTTCCGAATGGGATGATACTCAGTCCTTCAGAACCTACTGGTACGCTTTCTGCCAGTTCGTTCATTTCTGGATAGCTGATTCCTTCGGGTGCAACGGTACGTCTCATCCACGCATTCTGTATACCAGTTCCATTTATACATAGAAGGACTCCGAGGCGTGTGTCGGGCTGATTGTGGTTCACATGTGCGAATGTGTTGACTCGACTCAACTTGTCGTAGTTCACGTCGCCGAGCACTCCATATACCACTCCTGATGTGCCGCCAGTAGCAGCAATCTCTCCAGGCTTCATTACGTTGAGAGATAGAGCGTTATTTGGTTGGTCACCACCTCTGTAAGAGATAGGAGTACCTTCTGGAATACCAATTTCCTTTGCAACCTCAGCACATACTTTAGACTGGATTGCGAATGTTGGCACGATGTCTGATATTATATCGTTGGAGAATCCAAAGACCTTCATTATGTCTTCGCTTACCTTGTTCTCTTTGAAGTCCCAAAACATGCCTTCAGACAGCCCAGATATTGTAGTATTGATAATACCTCCGCTAAGTTTCATGGCAATATAATCGCCAGGAAGCATAATCTTCTTTATCTTTTTGAAGTTTTCCGGTTCATTATCTTTAACCCATGCCAGTTTTGCTGCTGTGAAGTTTCCTGGCGAGTTGAGCAGATGACCTAAGCATTTGTCTTTTCCTATGGCTTCGAAAGCTTTGTTGCCGTATGGTATAGCTCTGCTGTCGCACCATATAATACTTGGTCTTATGGACTTGTTATCTTTATCGACACAAACGAGTCCGTGCATTTGGTAGCTTATTCCGATTGCGCAGACTTGTTTTATCTTGTCTCCCAATCTTTTGCTAGCTTCTTTCAGTTCGTTCCACCACATTTCGGGCTCTTGTTCTGCCCATCCAGGTTGTGGTGCGCTTATTGGCGCTTCTGCATCTGGGAACTGTGCTGATTCGACACATTCGCCCGTTTTCACGTCCACGAGTGATGCTTTGACGGACGAGGTGCCAATGTCATAACCTAATAGATACATGTTTAATAGTTTTAGATTTTAATTGTTTTTTTTTCTCTTTTATTAGTATTGTGTTAGTTCGCAGCGTGATTCATGGCATGATTATTTTGTTTCATAGACTAAGGTTTGAAAGGCGGGATGTAATGTTAGACGGAACTTTCGTCTTTATTATTTCTTGTTTTATGTATAGCTTTGAATTTATAATATCTGGCAGCTCTGTGCTTTACGCCTTCCTCCTTCTCGTCGAGTGGTATGACGTATGGCATAGTAGCGAGTTTCTTGTGGAAATTCTTTATGTCGATATTTATTCCAGCCACATTTTCCATTACTGTTCTCAGTTGAGCTGCTGTGAACTTACGTGGCATGAG
>JAILIJ010000133.1 GCA_024695315.1 Bacteroidaceae bacterium | reverse complement strand
TGTTTGACTTCAAGTTTTAATAATCAAGGATTGAATTACTATACATCTCGTGAAGGTACAACCGTTTTGAAGAATGTAATTACAATTCCTTCAAATAGTGATGTTTATCGTGCATATTATCAGTCAAGAGACTTTACGGTTCTTTCTGATGCTTATGCAATTAAATGGATTTTTGAAAACAAGGATTTGGATTCAAAACAGTATTTGTTTATTGTTCCATGCATCAATATGGTTACAGATTTGTCTATCTATTCATACAAAAATAAGTTAGGTGGTTGGAATGTTGTTAAAGACAAGTTTATACTTCTTCCTGTCAAAGACGGAAAACCTGATTATGACACAATGAACACATTTATCAGTGCATTACAAAAACTTGTTATAAAAGATGTTGTTTTGTACGCAAATAAAAAAATGGCTTTCTGCTAAAAGTAGAAAAGCAGCAATCCATGTGTTCGCAGCGCCGATGAATAGGCAATGCAGCCTTTCTATATAAAGGAATATGGTGAAGGTGTTGACCGTATATATAGAGAGCTTGAGGCCAATGGAACTCCTTCTCTGTCTTTTCAAACTGACGACTTTATTCTGAAGATTACTGTGCCAAAGGTAGCAGTAAATGTGGAAAAGGTAGCAGAAAACCAAGAACCTTCTTCAAAAATTGCATAAGAACGGAGTCGTTTTCCTTGACAAAAACATAATCACGGCAAAACGAAAAAGTGTGAAAAAAACAGAAACGAAAAGGAGAGGAAGGTACAAAAACGAAAAGTGTGCTTTTGAATTTTTGAGGAAAGTTTGAGCCCCTATTTTGACACACCCTCACCGTTCAAACAGGCTATGGCTGTTGTCAGATGTGAGAAGGTTCTTGGTGGAGGTTGGCTGTGATGGAACGTTTAACGCACAATAATTCTTTTATTTGTGCGCATAATTTTATGTAATATTTGGCTTAAATACTCCTATTAGTCTAGATCAATTTTCAAAATCACGCCGTGGTACGGTCGTATCACGGCGTGGTACAACTATACCACGGTGTGGTATGGTCGTACCACAGCGTGATTTTAAGAATTGTTACGCAATAGGCATAGAATTGCCTAGCAGGAATAAAGAATTTTTTCTGCTTTAACGAATAAAATGTTCTGCATGAATGGGAACTCTAAAGTGGCAAAGATTTAGCGGAAAGTATAAATAGTAAAAAATGGAAAGATAATGGCTGAAAGAATATATGAAAAAGAGTCCTTTTTTTCTTTTGTAGGGGTGTAAAAACGATAGGCTTTAGTTCTGATTTTTATTAAAGATAAGTAAAAAGATAGATAATATATATCAATATTTTATCAAAAATAATTACGAAGGTAATACGAAGGACAAACGAAGGTAATACGAAGGATTTAATGGCAGAAAAAAAGCACTTTTCAATAGTGCCTTTTTGATTACTCGAAAATACCATCATTTGCCCTCAAAATCATTGTCGTATTTTGCTACTGAATAGACATATTTTTCACATTGAGTAGTTGTTACAATTATCCCTTTAAGGGCAGCCTCATTTAGAATCTCTTTCAAACTATCATTTATGCCCGATCCAGTAAGTTTGAACACGCTCTCCTTTTGAGTCCATAGTTTTGTAAATTCCATATCTGGGTTAGCTGCGGAGAAGATAGTTTCGCATTCTGCATCGTTCATGCAGTATTTTACCAGTGGCTCTTTAGCCTTACGGACACTTTCAATATCTATTCCCACAGGCTCGTTGCTTATGGCGCATGCCACGGCTGTTTTACAATGTGAAAGATTAAAATGTATATTTGCATGTCCAATGATAGACGGCTTGCCATGTTCGCCATATTCGAACACAGGTTTTTCCTTTATGCCATATTCCTTTTCTAGCCCTTTACATAGTAGAAGATAGGCAAGCACACATTGTTTGCGTCCCAGTTCGTGTTTGAACTTGAGAGCAGACTCACGTCTCTGTTCTGACAACTTATCAAGACTTTCTGTAAGTTGCTCGTCAGAAAAACTATCTATATTGTTGTAAATATATACCATAATAATGCAAATGTCCGAATAATTTCTTTAACTTTGCCAGTAAAATCAGAAAAATTTAAGAATTATGAAACATAAATTCAAAAGTATTTTTGCTGTTTCACTATTATTTGCAATGGGGATGCAGCAAATGACCGCTCAGTCCTGGATTCCTATTCCACAAGAAGCAAAGCCATATACGCGTTGGTGGTGGTTAGGGTCAGCTGTTGACCAGCAAGGACTTACTTATAATCTCGAAGAGTTTGCCAAGGCTGGCATTGGTGGTGTGGAAATAACTCCAATTTATGGTGTACAAGGCAATGATGCAAACGAGATTTCATATCTGAGTCCGAAATGGATGCAGATGCTGAAATATACTGAATCTGAGGCACAGCGCTTAGGATTGGAGGTCGATATGGCTACTGGTACAGGATGGCCTTTCGGCGGCCCCCTCGTTCCTGAATGTGAAGCCGCTTGCAAGATGGATTTTGCAACTGGCACAGTGGGACGTACTGGCCAAAAGGTAAAACGTGCAGCTCCAGGAGGTGAAGGATGGGTAATTGACCATTTTGACAGAGAGGCAGTAGTTCACTACCTCGCTCGTTTTGATACGGCTTTCGCAAATCAGAAAGTGGCAGCTCCTAAGAACTTCTTCAACGACTCATACGAGGTATATAAGGCAGACTGGACTCCAAAGCTTTTTGAAGAATTTAAGACTCGCCGCGGATACGACCTTCAGCCATTACTCTCAGTATTTACCGTAGCTGACGAAGCACGTACAGACAAGGATAGAAGAATCATTTCTGACTATCGCGAGACTCTCGCTGAACTTCTGTATGAAAACTTCACTACTCAGTGGACGGATTGGGCTCATAAGCATGGTTCACTCACACGTAATCAGGCACATGGCTCGCCAGCTAACTTGCTTGACCTATATGCTGCAGTTGATATTCCAGAATGTGAGGGCTTCGGTCTTTCAGATTTCGGCATTCTCGGACTACGTAAGGATTCTGGTTATACAAAGAAGAATGATTCTGAGATTTCCATGCTCAAATATGCTTCTTCTGGAGCACACCTTAGCGGAGCACGTCTGACTTCAAGTGAGACTTTCACATGGCTCACAGAGCATTTCCGCACATCTCTCTCACAGTGTAAGCCAGACCTCGACCTTATGTTTGTGTCTGGAGTCAATCACGTGTTTTTCCACGGTTCATGCTATAGCCCTAAGGATGCAGAGTGGCCAGGATGGCGATTCTATGCTTCCATCGACATGACGCCTAATAATAGTTGGTGGTCTTCTATGCCAGCATTCTCGCAGTACATAGCACGCTGTCAGTCTTTCCTTCAGTGGGGTGAACCCGATAATGACGTTCTCGTCTATCTGCCTTTCTACGATATGATTTATGATCAGCCAGGTTCGGTAGCACTTTTCGATATTCATTCTATGGCTAAGAAAGCGCCTAAATTTATTGAGGCTGTGCAGACAATTGTAAGATTTGGATATGACTGTGACTATATTTCAGATAGATACGTCAAGAAGTTACAGACTGTAGACGGAAAATTGAAAGTTGACGGAACGCGCGGCAATTATGCAACAATAATCATTCCAGATGTACAGTTCATGCCGTTAGAAACAATGAATAAACTTGTTGAACTGTCAAACGCTGGGGCTAATATTGTTTTCGTCAATAATTATCCTTCATCTGTTCCTGGATATAACAAGAAGGTAGAGCAGAAGGCGTTCAATAAGATTTTGAAGGACTTGCCAACAGGATTCTTCCTCGCAGATGGTTATCTTAATGCTCTGTCTCATGGAGATGCACGCTCAGAGTCTATGCGAAGCAAGTTCGGACTCAGCTATATTCGCCGTAAGAATGCTGATGGCTACCATTATTTCATTAGTAATCTGCAGAATAAGAATATAGATGTAAATATCCCACTTGGCGTATCTTATCAGGCAGCAGTATTCTACAATCCAATGACTGGCGATGTGTCACGTGCCAAGATGGATGATTATGGATACATACAGTTCCAACTTGCCTCAGGAGAGTCCGTCATCTTACGTACCTTTGATTCTGAAGAGCAGATGAAAGCTGCATGTCCAAATATTCACAATCATAAGTATCTTAATGTTTTGGATACTCGTGCTGGCATACTTCAGGGCACATGGAATCTTACGTTTAAGGATGCTGCTCCAAAGGCTATAGATAAGACTTATAAAGTGACAGAACTCAAGTCTTGGACAGAACTTGGGGACGAGGATTTGAAGAATACCATGGCTACGGGAGTGTATGAGATTAAGTTCAATCTCGATGCTACATGGTCGCTCAAGCGCAACCCATACCAGATAGGAGCCGCAGCTATGATTCTTGACCTTGGTGATGTGCGCGAGATTGCTCATGTATATATAAACGATAAGGATGCTGGCATTCTTTTCTGCCCTCCTTACAGACTCGACATTACAAAGTATGTACATGGACGTGATTTGGGCGCAAACAAATTGCGTATCGAGGTGACAAACTTGCCAGCTAATCGCATCGCAAAACTTGACCGTGATGGGGTAGAGTGGCGTAAGTTCAAGGAGATAAATGTAGTAGATCTCAACTACAAGAAGAATAAATACGACACTTGGACACCTGTGCCATCTGGCTTGTGCTCAGACATCAAACTTATTCCTGCAGTTGTGAAGTAATCGAAGGCAAGGATTTTTATAAGTTAAGCCTTATTCCGTGCCCAACGGCCGTTTAATTTAAAGCCATATTAATTTAAAAACTGCATAATTTAAAGTGCAATTTCATAATATATAAAGGAAAATAATGTCTTTAGTAAAGATTTCAACTACTCTCGGTGATATTACCGTAAAGCTATACGATGAGACTCCACTTCATCGTGACAACTTCCTCAAGCTTGCAAAGGAAGGATATTATAATGGAACAATTTTCCACCGTGTAATCAAGGACTTTATGATTCAGGGTGGAGATCCTAATAGCCGCAACCCACAGCCAGGTGCACATTATGGTACTGGAGGCCCAGATTATACTATTCCTGCTGAGATTTTGCCAAACCTCTTTCACAAGCGTGGCACTTTGGCTGCAGCTCGTCAGGGGGATGAGGTAAATCCTGAGCGCAGAAGTAGCGGAAGCCAGTTTTACATTTCTTGGGGGAAGGTCTATAATCAGGGACAGCTCGGACAATTGTCTAAGCAGCTTGAGGTTCAGGCTCAGCAGCAGATTCTGAATAAACTTGCTATGGATCATAAGGCTGAGATCATTCAGCTTCGCAAAAATCGTGATCAGGAAGGACTTATGGAACTTCAGAACGACCTCATAGCTCAAACTAAGGCTATCGCTAAGGAACAGGGCATTCAGGGACTTTCTGATGCTCAGAAGGAGGCATATACAACAGTAGGCGGAGTGCCACATCTCGATGGACAGTACACCGTGTTTGGCGAGGTTACAGAGGGACTAGATGTTGTTGAGAAAATTCAGAATACAGCTACACTCCCTGGCGACCGTCCAAAGCAGGATATTATCATGAATATGGAGGTCATAGATTAGTCTAAGGCTATACAATATTACTAATACGATAAATGTCGGGTCTCATCTTGAGAACCCGACATTCGTATTATAATAAAGGAATCTTAGTCTTTAGAATCTTATGAATTTATAAGCGGAAGTTCGACCGTAAATGTGGACCCTAGGTCAGTAGAACTCTTTACACTGATTGTGCCGCCGTGATTATTAACAATCTGACGACACAGACTCAGTCCTATGCCTGAGCCGTTGTTTTTTGTCGTGAAGAAAGGAATAAATATATGTTCCTGAACATCTGGGAGAATGCCGCAGCCATTATCTTTGACTTCTATAATGTAGATTCGTTCAGGACGGTTAGCAAAGGCGTGAATGGTAACTGATGCCTTTGAGGCCTTGTCTGCGACAGCTTCCTGGGCATTCTTTAGAAGATTGATAAGAACTTGTTCCATCTGGTGGTAATCCATAGGAATAGTATCACTTGGATCTGCCACATCATAATGGAAATATTCGTCGCCGAACAGATGCTGGAGATCAGCTATTATCTTACCTATTTCTACAGGTTTGAGTACCGGTGCTGAGAGTTTTGACAGACGACGGTAATTCTCAACGAACTTTAGCAGCCCGTCGCTACGCCGATGTATTGCTTTGAGAGCCATAAGTGTATCCTCCTCATCTGCAGAGCCAGCCTCCCAACTGTTACATAAAGTTTCAGAGAGCGAAATGATGGGTGTAAGCGAATTCATGATTTCATGTGTGAGCACGCTGATAAGCTTCTTTTGAGCATCTAACTCATTCTCTTGCAATACCGACCTCATATTCTGCATGCTAAACAGACGGAAATATTGCCCCTTACGGTAGTATTTAACCATAGATAATGACATGCTCATTTTCTTTTCGCGTATGTCCAGATGTATAAGCTTTTGAGCACCAGGCATCATGGTTAGCATTTCTTTTGGCAGGTCTGCATTTATGCTTGCAAGCATTTGGATGTTAGTAATGCGAAATCCACATAGAGTGTTTATGGCTGTACGATTCATCCATACCACTTTTCCAACTTCGTCAACTACAATAAGGCAAGCCTCAACAGTATTAAGGAGAGTGTCGAAGTAGCCATATTGCATTTCCTGCTGAAGTAATTTCTCCCTGAACTCACAGATAGTACTGTTTATCTCTTCCGCCAGCAAAGCTTCTTCTTCTGTCATCTTTTCTGTAGCGATATGGAGAGTAAAGTTACGCATTCGTATTGCCTCCAGCATTTTGCGAAGATGCCCAACACTCTTGCGAGTTATAATATTTCTTATCCAGCTGAACATGTGAAATAGTGAATGAAGTTTTTTTGAATGAATAATAGCCTTCCGGTATACTGTCTTATATGGCCTTTTATCTTTTTGACAAATATAAAATCATACAGATATTTTCCAATAAGAATGCAGCTTGCAAAAACGAAATGTGTTTTTATTTCAGTTTATCAATCTTTCTATAGAGTGAATATCGACTGATGCCGAGCATTTCCGCAGCCTGAGTGAGATTGCCATTACTAAGTGCTATGGCCTGGTGGATGGCTTGCCGTTCCAAAGCATCAAGGTTAAGCTGAGTAGGAGAGGATAATGGCTGACTCTCTATTTTAATCGATGTTTCTAAAAGAAGGTCATCAGCCTCAATAACAGGCTTGTTGCAGAGTATAACACAGCGTTCCATTACGTGTTGTAATTCGCGTACATTACCGCGCCATTCATGTTTTAGCATAGCCGAGCATGCATTTTTAGAAAGTTCTGCTACCGGCTTGCCGTACTTGGCAGACATCTTTTGCATAAAGAAAGATGCCAACAGCAGGATATCGTTGCCACGTTCACGAAGAGGAGGCAGATGTAGTTCTATTGTATTGATTCTGTAGAGCAAGTCTTGACGAAATTTTCGTTCTGTCACCATCTGAGCAAGAGGCGCATTCGTGGCACAAACTAAGCGTACATCAATATTATTGCACTTTGTTGAGCCCAAACGTGTGACATATCTTTTCTCAATGACAGTAAGGAGTTTCTGCTGTTGCAAAGGTGTAAGATTTCCTATCTCATCAAGAAATAGCGTACCTCCGTTGGCTGTCTCTATTAGTCCTGGCTTTGCTGCACGTGCATCTGTAAACGCACCTTTTTCGTACCCGAAGAGTTCACTCTCAAAAAGTTGCTCAGGTAGTGCACCAAGATCAATAGACACGAAAGGGCGGGATTTGCGTGTCGAATTGTAATGCAACAGATGTGCTACCACATCCTTACCAGTACCATTCTCGCCAGTCACAAGCACATTTGCATTGGTAGATGCCACACGTTCTATCTTTTTTCGTAACGACAGCATAGACTCTGATTCACCTATGAGCAAAGGCGCTGGCTCTGAGTTGTTTCTACTCGAAAAAATATGCTCAGCTTCATTCACCCCCTCTATTTCATTATGACGCGCCACACTGAGTTCTATGGCACTTTCAACCGTACTTAGCAGTTTATTTCTGTCCCATGGCTTTGGGATGAAGTCCACAGCCCCTTCCTTTATGGCGCGTACAGCCTTCTCCGTATTTACGTATGCGGTGATGAACAGCACAACCGCCTTAGGATCAATCTTCAGAATCCTCTTCAACCATTCATACCCTTCTTCTCCGCTTATAGCATCACGTTGAAAATTCATGTCAAGCAGTATGACATCGGGCTGAAAAAACTCCATGAACTGCTCTATCTTCTGTGGCTGAGTAGTGACCCTTACCGCTTCAACCCTGTTCTTTAGAAGAAGATTGAGCGACAATAGTACATCCTCATTATCATCGACGATTAGTATTTTTCCTTGCACTATGTTTTTCCCTTTTACATTATAACTATAAGGAGTGCCGTCTTTTGTATTAAAAAGAACTTATCACCCTGCTTTTATGTGTGCAAAGTTAGTTAAAAACTGCTTTTGTGCCTAATCATTCTTTACGAAATGTGCACACCGTGCGAATTCGCACACCTACCGTGCGCTTTCGCACACTTTAGAATTTGTATACTTGAACTTAATGTGATGGTTTTCATGTGTCTGGCATGTTTGGCACTTTGTTTGTTAATGATCTAAGCGTAATATTAAATATAATTCATATCATGAGACTTTATAAACTCAGTATAGTGATTCTATTAATCCTGTTTGCCCAAAGCGCAGTAGCAGCCGATTCGTTGGTGCTGAGTCTTGAGCAGACTATAAGGTTGGCTCAAGAGCATTCGCCTTCTGTCCAGGCTGCTCGCCACACCTTTCTGGCTGCTTACTGGAATTACCGGCAGTATCGTGCCAACTACCTGCCTTCTGTTAGCCTGGAATCTTCTCCGAGTCTTAACCGAAGTATTAATAAGATAACGCAGTCGGACGGCACTTCGGTATTCCTTAAGCAGAACCAGTTTAATGTTGACCTTTCGATGAAGATAAACCAAAATATTGCATTTACAGGAGGAAACTTTTTCATAAAGAGCACTATCACTCGACTCGACGAACTTGAACTGAACACAACATCCTTTAGTACTCAACCTTTGATCGTGGGATATGAACAGAGTCTGTTTGGCTATAACAGCCTCAAATGGAGTAGAAAAACGGAACCAGTCCGTTATCGTAAGGCATGTCAGACTTATGCTGAGGCTATAGAACTTGTATCTGCTCAGGCAAGCAACTATTTTTTTCGTCTCATGTTGGCACAAGCAAATCTCGACATGGCGCGTTTGAATCTTGCTTCAGCTGACACTCTCTTTTCAATGGCAAAAGGACGCTATTCTATCGGCAATATAAATGAAAATGAGATGTTGCAATTAGAGATAAATCGTTTGAACGAAGAAACGAATTTCATGGATGCTGAAATCAATATGGAAGAGGAATTGCAATCTTTCCGTTCTTTTCTTGGACTTGACCAGAATATAATATTCAGCCTTGTTCCGCCAGACTCGGTGCCTACATTTTCCATTTCCGTTACGGAGGCTCTTGAAAAAGCACTTGAGAACAGCCCAGACCCGACATATTATCAATTACTCAAAATACAGAGCAAAAGCGATCTTGCCTATGCTAAGGCAAACGCTGGATTGAAGGCAGACATATATCTACAGTTTGGACTCTCACAGACTGCACATACTATGCAAGAAAGCTTTCGCAGTCCTCTACATCAGGAATATGTAACAGTGTCCGTTTCTCTTCCATTGCTAGACTGGGGACGAGGACGAGGGCAGGTGAAAGTGGCACGTTCAAATCTCGATCTTACCGAGACCACCATAGAACAGGGCATGAG
>JAILIJ010000107.1 GCA_024695315.1 Bacteroidaceae bacterium | reverse complement strand
TTCGTTTCATATTTGTCGGCAAGAGTCTTGAGTGTTGTTGCTATGTCCATGAAACTTAATGTAAAGTTGTATGCAAAAATACAACAAATAATTTATCTGACAAAATTTTCGTGGTCATTTCTTGGTTGTTTTATTTTTTTTCTTTACCTTTGCAACATGAAGAACGGTTAGCTCACGGGGTGGGCAAGGTTTTTCGTGTTTACGCAGCAAGGCGTAGGCAGACATATTGGTTTTGATGTTTATCCGGTAATGCCTTGTGTAGGCATATCCGTTATAACATCAGAAAAGGGCGTTTACGTGACGTTTTATCTTCTTTGTTTGGAAGTCTGGTAAACTTTTTCATGAATGATAAGAAGATGATGCAATCGAAACGTCCACGTGGGTGATTATTATGACAGATTGCTCACTCTGTAGGTATATATACTATGGTGTATATGTACTGTGTTATGAGTGAAGCGTATCTATTTGTAATTATCTCTTCGGCGTGGGCTAACTGGTTGCTTATCCTTATCATTCGGGTTTACCAGAGCCTCAAGCAAGGGATAAGCAGAAGGTACAGCAACCCACGTCTTTTTCATATCCCTATTTTTATTATTAACAGCCGACTCAGAGGGTGCTATAGGCAGAGAATCTAATGACGACATGGATTACAACAAACAGTTAGATAACCTTTTCATCCGTTGGATGGACAGCCTTGATGAAGAACGACGAAATTTGTTCTGTAAGGATGGATTGATGCTTAAGGCTGACAAGCCAGAGGAGTATGTGGATGAACGATGGAACAAGATGCAACGACGTGTGATGTTCCTTGTAAAAGATAAGAATACTCCTGAAGGTGATGACACTCGAAGATGGGCTCTTGATGAAAACATGTGCAAGCTCAGTGGTGGTAATGTCGGTCGAACAGGATTCTTTCCTAATATTGCTCGGATATTCTACGGTTTGCAGGTAATTACTGCTGATAATAAGGGAGTAGGAGCTGATGAATTGATCAAAGATAAGAAGAATGAAGTGCTACAAGTATGGAATACAGAACCTTTTGCTTTTGTAGAGGCAAAGAAAGTGGCAGGACATTCTTGTGTGTCAAGTGAAGAGGTAACGAAAGCCATGCAACGTGATAAAGAGTTCTTAAAAGAAGAAATAGATATTCTCCGCCCCAATATCATACTTTGTTGTGATGCCGGAGATTCACAGTTCAATTTCATTACTTCCGAGTATTTCGCAGGCAAAGAAGCAGAGAAAATAGAATATACCTATCCTATTGCTCCACACATGAAATGTTGTCTGTGGTATTATCCCGATGATAGTGTGGCGGTGATAAAGTCATATCATCCGACTCGTACAGGTAAACAAGGAGACTGGGTGATATACGAACGCGTAATAAGTCCATTCCGCAAATTAGTAACAAACCATAAAATCTAAGAAATCACTTTTATCATGAAGAAATTACTATTAGCATTATTCGTTATACAGACTGTAACGATACTTGTACTTGTATATGTTCTTTTACGGAGGTCTTCGGTAGACTCAACTGATTCATCGCTGCAAACGGATAAAATTGCGGCAGAAGACAAATATGATGCGTCTAATGATGTCTATGACTTTTGGCTTGGCACATTGTTTATTAATGGTACAATCTATAGATTGGGGGAAACACAAGCTGTTTTGATATTAGAAAAGAAAGGTGTTGATACATATGTTGGTAAACTTAATATGTTTGTAGGTTCAACAGAAATAGAAACAGGACGATTCTATCCGGAAAATGGCAGATTGGAGGGTAAGGTGAGAGCAAAATCTAATGGCAACGAACTTTTGGTAACAATGGTGGAAGCTGAGACTTACGCTGGAGATATAGAAAATCATTTCGAAGGGGATTTCGTAGGGAAAAGTCAAATTTTCAAGATAACCTATAATAATGGGAATTATACGACAGTTCCGATAGGTAAGATGGAACATTACTATGATGGTGGAGACATTACCACAAAGAAATAAATGCTACATGCTTTTGATATTGTGATAAGGATACTTTTATATAAAAACGGAGATGCCGAAAGCCGTTAAGTGGAGGCAAAAACTAAAATCAATGTATTATGACTTTAAACTTAAATTTCCCGAACGGGAACGTTCAAACGTACAACAGCGTGTTTGACTTGAGAGATGCTGCACGCTTAATGGGTGGTGAAGCAAAAATGATTAATTCAGACACTTATGCTTTTGTACCTAAAAAGTAATTAAAGTTTCAGGCTCTGTCGCAAATATCCATATACGAAATTTACGGCAGAGCCTTTACTTTGCATGTATTTTACTTATTATTTATTTGTAAATATATAAAAGAAAAACGGATTACACAAACTTATGCAATCCGTGTAATCCGTTAAATCTGTTGTTTGAAATTATCTGCTATTCTATAATTACAGAATGCTCTTAACAGTCTCAAGCATACCCTTA
>JAILIJ010000098.1 GCA_024695315.1 Bacteroidaceae bacterium | reverse complement strand
ACCTGAATCTCAGGGAACAGTTTTCCCTGCATATATGCTTTTTCTCTCTTTGCGTACGCTTTATTGTCGTTTACCATATCAATTTAAAAATGCTGTTAGTGGGGAACTTGCTTCTGCACACTCTGCTACGGCGCCTAAACCCGCCTCATAAGCTCTACGGCCTGCAATTACAGCCTCTTTGAAAGCTACAGCCATTTGAACAGGATCACCAGCCACAGCTATTGCTGTATTTACAAGGCAGCAATCAGCACCCATCTCCATAGCTTCTGCTGCATGGCTTGGTGCACCAATACCGGCATCTACGACTACAGGAACAGTTGCTTGCTCAATAATAATCTGAAGGAAATCCTTCATACGAAGTCCCTTGTTTGTTCCTATTGGAGCAGCAAGAGGCATGACTGTAGCAGCACCAGCCTCCTCTAGATGCTTACAAAGTGTAGGGTCTGCTTGACAATAAGGCAACACAACAAATCCAAGTTTCACAAGCTCTTCCGTAGCCTTTAGAGTCTCTACTGAGTCTGGGAGAAGATAACGAGGATCTGGGTGAATTTCCAGTTTAAGCCAATTTGTACCAAAGGCCTCACGTGCCATCTGAGCAGCAAATACAGCTTCCTCAGCTGTACGTACGCCACTCGTATTTGGAAGAAGTTGAATACCCTTATTTTGAGTGATATGAACGAGCAAATCGTCCTGCTTATCCTCAAGTTCAATACGCTTCATGGCTACAGTAACCATCTCCGTTTCACTTGCCTTGATAGCTTCAGCCATCAAAGTGTTATTACTGAACTTTCCCGTTCCGAGAAATAGACGTGAGTTAAATTCACGACCAGCAATTATTAATTTTGACATAGTTGTATTGTTATTTAATTATTTACTTCAAATTTTACACTTAGATTATAGCTTTTGAGGCTTCTAAGTCTATTAATCTTCGCATTTCTTCTACTGGCTCATCGGCCCTCAAAACGGTGCCACTAAGAGCTATACCCGAAATACCTGTATCAAGAATTTCCGGAATATCTTCAGCCGTTATGCCACCAATGGCCACGACAGGAATGTCAATATTTTCCTCACGCATTCTTGTCACTATTGACCTATAACCATCCAATCCAAGTATTGGAGACAATCCTTTTTTTGTAGTTGTAAAACGGAAAGGACCACAACCAACATAGTCTACACCTGAAAGATACAATCCTTTAACATCCTCAAATGTATTAGCAGTTCCTCCGATAATGAATCCTTCCCCAAGAATATGACGAGCCTCATATACAGGCATATCCTTCTTACCAAGGTGCACACCATCGGCTCCAATTTCCTTTACCAAAGCCACATTATCATCTATAATGAATGTGGCATTTGCCTCTTTACAAAGTCTCTGCGCTTCGACGGCTACAGAACGCATTTCGTCAATAGAAGCATCCTTCATACGCAACTGAACCCATCTGCAGCCTCCTTCCAAAGCCATGCGGACAGAATCAAGATACGTATACTTTTCTGTATAATGAGAAATAAATTGCAACATTTTTTATATGAACTTAGCATTCCTGAGACTTTTGCAGCCTCAAGAGAAAAAATTACACACAAGAGAAAAAACACATGTTATCCCCCACATGCAGCCTTTATAATCACGATATTCATGTTTTCAGACAAAACAGTTGATTCCCACTCTGCACGCGGAATCATCTTATTGTCTACTGCCACAGCAACACCTTTCTGAGGAAGTTCCATTTCTTCGGCCAATACGAAAAGAGTCTTTGCTGAAGTTTCTGTTGTCTTGTTATTGATAATAACCTTCATAATGCATTTCCTTTATTAAACCATAAACAACACCAGAAATGCACAAATAATCAAAACGACTATAAATAAAAATACCTATTGCAACAGCTAAAAACATTTGCAATAGGGATATACATTTATCGATTTATATTCATCTCCCTGCGTCAGCATTACCTGCATCAGGTTCAATGGGTATAATCTCAGCCGATCACTCAGCACCCCGTGATGTTTTCGATGCAAAAGTATCATATAATTACCAATTATCAAAGAAAACTAATAAAAAAATGACATTTTGACATCATATCAAATTCACAATGCCATTTTTTTACTACCTTTGCATGCAAAATTAACTAAAAGGGGTGCTAACAGGAAACACTTTTCCTTGAAGCTGAGATCATACCCACATAACCTGATGCAGATAATGCTGCCGTAGGAACGATTGATAAAAGCCTCTTTAATTCTGTAAAGTTTCCATAGTTAAAATGTGATATAGTAGTATATGTTCACATTTATACAAGTTCGAAACTTTAATTGATACTATTAATCTTTTAGTTTATTTTTTTATGGTAAAAATGAATTTGGCAGCGACACTATTTTTTAGTTCGCTGGGTTGTATTGCGGATCCTACCATACAACCAGATACCACAAAGGTTGAAAAACTCAACGACGTAGTTGTTATGGGAGTTAAGGCTAAGAAGAATGCTCCTTTTGCAATTGCTAACATCAACAAACAAACTCTTCAGGAATTTTCAAAGACAGGCAAGGAACTTCCTTTCTTATTTTCTAATACTCCAGGTGTAATAGCATGGAGTGAAAACGGTCTCGGCACTGGTACTACCTACATGCGTATTCGTGGAGCAGGAGATTCACGTATCAACGTAACACTCGACGGAGTACCTCTTAACTCTCCTGAAGACCAATGCGTATTCTGGGCCAACATGAACAGCTATGCTTCTCTCCTCGGCAACGTACAAATACAACGTGGTGTAGGAACATCAACAAATGGTGACGGTGCATTCGGCGGAACAGTAGCCATGACTAGCAAAGCTCCTTCATACACACCAAGTCTTGAAGTCACAGGCTCATACGGAAGCTACAATACTTTCAACGTGGGAGGTTCTTTCTCTTCAGGACTCCTTTGGGATCATCTCATCGTCGACGGTGCTTACCACGAAACTCAAACTGACGGATTCATGCACGGCACAGACGGACGCTCTGGTAGCTACTACGGAGGACTCACTTTCATAAACGATGAAGGAAACCTTACTATACGATATAAGAATATTGGCAACTTCGAAACAACTGGTCAAGCTTGGAACGGGGTAGATACAGGAGACCTACTTGACGGAACATACGGCGTAAGCACAGGTATCTTCGGGTATGAAGATATGTACGACAAAGGACTCGGAAAGTATAACACTCTCTATGAATCGCTTGCTTACGATGCGAACGGCAACCTTGCCAAAGATGCCAATGGCAACTATCTCACCCAGCGCTACACCCTTGCTGACGGAAGCCTATGGAGTAAGACTACAGACAACTTCTGGCAGAACCACAACATTCTCTCTCTCGCATGGCAAATAGACGAGAACTGGAGCACATCGGGTTCTATCCACTTCACACACGGATATGGATACTATACAGAATTCAGGAACAACAACAAGCTAAAGAAGTTCGGCCTATCCAACTTCCTTCTCTCTGATGGAAGCACCCTCAAGAAGACTGATTTTGTACGTAAGAAAGGACTTACACAGGATGCATACGGAGCAATCTGGAATATCAACTATGACACAGAACTTATTGACGTTACCGGAGGATTGTCTATGCAGAACTTTGAAGGCAACCACTACGGATATCTTACATACGTTGCCAACGAAGAGCTTCGCAAGGCCATAATGGCAAAAGGTGACTATAAGTACTACGACTCTGATGCTGACAAGTCTGACGCAAGCCTTTTCGT
>JAILIJ010000091.1 GCA_024695315.1 Bacteroidaceae bacterium | reverse complement strand
GATATTATCAAGAGAAAGTAGAGTATTGTCTATGGTTTGGTTGAGAATATGTTTTTGTTCCTTTTGAAGGTAGATTGGGTAATCCTTAGCCATAGGAAGGATTCTCAATTCTATTTTTTTACCAATAAGGTCTGAAACTCTGACTAGCATAGGTTTGCCGTTCCAGAAATTGTCTTCAACAAGTTCGTTGTCTGCATATACACGCGCTACATCGCCCTTATAATCTATTTTTAAGAACAGGTCATCACAAGTCTTATCCGTAATATTCTTCAACTCTATGTTGTATATGGCAGCTCTTTCAAAATCTTCTTCCACAGGCATGGTTGCTACTTTCTGTTTTCCGAGTAAAACCTTACGTGGAGAGTCGGCCTTTTTTATATTCTTATATTTTATTATGAAGTTATCAGAGAGTGATGGCTCGGCCCAGTATTCTTCTACGATAGTAGAGTCCATTTTAAAGATAACCCCATTGTGTGAGCTGTAAATCAAGTTGCCGTCAATTTTGAATGCTGTATAAGCCTTTTTACGGGATAGCACACAAAATGTCTCGTTGCCAGCCTTAAAAGGCTTGTTCATTTTCACCTTTATTTTCTTGCCATTAACGCACATTTCTGTTTTCTTCCCTTCAATCTCCACCAAATAGGTAATATCTTTAGTTTTACAGAAAGGTTCAGCATTAGCCCAGTTTATAGTAGCTTTTCCGCATGTTAGATTATATGGAGTCACGTATGATAATCCATTCTCGTTTATAATACGTACATAATCATTTCGGAAAATGAACGAACCTCTTCGTGCGTAGTGTTCGGAAAGCGAGTCCACATCCATCATGCTCAATTCCTCGCCCCAGTCCTTAAGCATCTGATGTAGTATTCTGCTCTCGTGGTATGCTGTTTCGTTTAATTGTCCCATTTCTCCAAGTGGACTTTGGAAGTCGTATGACATATATGGCATATCATTATAGTTTGTCACCTTTGAGTCCTGTGTTTCGCCCATTGTATGCTCCTTGTTGTATGGGTTTGTGCCTCCGTGGTACATGTAATATCCAGGTAGGTTACTTCCTGAACCAAGTTTACATATTGCAAGAGGTTTCATTTCCTTGCCGCTCATATTTATTCGTCTATGGTAGGCAGTCATCATGCCTCCACCCAGTTCGCACGTAAGGTATGGGTATGATAGTTCCTGTGTCTCCATTTTTGTATCCTGGTTTGTGCCGAGAGCTTCTGTAGCTATTACGCTACTGATTCGTGAATCCTTCATGATGAACGCTTTGGTATAGTCGCCTGGCATGTCTGTCAACTTTCTATCCCAGAACCCATCGGCATAGTCTCCGTAAAGGGGGAGCATCTGTCCGAAAACCTCTTTTCCGTTTAGTTTTGGCCATCCTGTACGTGTATAGAAAGGTAAGTCGAAACCAGTTTTTACGGCTTGTGTTTTTAGAGCTTCGTAATAAGCCCAAGGACCACGACACTCATTCTCTATCTGTAAGCCGATTATTGGACCTCCATCTTTCCAAAGAAGTCCATTCACCTGAGCATATATATTGTTGAACAGATTTGTGGTAGCCTTCATGAAACCAGGTGCCGTGCTGCGTAACTTATATTTTTTATCCTTTATAGATAAGTCAACTAGCCAATTAGGAAATCCGCCCTGATATACTTCTCCATGGCAGAAAGGGCCTATACGAAGTACTACGGGCATTTGTTCTTCTGCGCAAGTCTCTATGAATTTGCGAAGGTTCTTATTTCCGCTCCAGTCCCATTTATTTTGTTCTTGCTCATGATGAATCCAGAATACGTATGTTGAAAGAATTGTGATTCCTCCCGCCTGCATTTTTTTAATCTCACGTCTCCAATCTTTTTCGGGTACACGTGCATAGTGTAGTTCTCCCATAACAGGTATGACATGATGACCATTTATGATAAATCCTTTGTTGTCAACAAGGATAGTTTCTCCTTGTGGATTTTCTGCTGTACCGAATTTGAAAGTTTGTTGTGCAGAAGCCGTAAAGGTTAGAAGATTTGCAAGCGTGAGGCTGAGTAAAAGTTTTGTTTTCATAAATAGAGTATTGTGTAATATAGTTGCAAAGATACAACTCTATATCGAAACACAAAATATTATTTAGAAATTTGTGTAATATAGCTATTCTTGTTACTTTTGTGAAGATATTTCTGTAACCATATTAACAGTTCACGGGTTTTAGCAAGTTCATGAGAGATAGAATCTTCATAAACGAATTATTATTTATTCTACTATCCTTATCCTTTTTATATTCATGTACAGAAAAAGAATATGATGGGGAAATACTGGATAGTAGTCCAGTCGTTGTTGCCATTTTTCAGCCTCAGGGACTGGGTGATTTAGGATATAATGATGAAGTGTATCGTGGCATACAGAATGTGGCTAATGAAATGGGGTATCGAATGAACTGTATTGTGCCTAACTCATACCAAGAGGCTACGGAAATATTAAAAAAGATGCTTGCGGACCAGGATGAAGGAGTGAGGTATCTGTATATGGTGGTTGCCGATACAGGTTATGACGATTTCATTCTTCAGTATGGTGATAGCCTTCCTGATGATGAGTTTACTTCTATAGTTATGCTTGGTATGCGTGATGCGGGCCAGAAGGCTTATGGACTTTATCTTTCTTTGTATGGCACATTTTACGAGGCTGGCAAATTGGCTCGAAATACGGACAATGTGACAAACCTTATGATTATCTCAGCCGATAGCACAATAACGTCTTCGCGGAGCGCTTCCGATGGGTTTATAGAAGGATTTAAGCCTATGTTGAATGATAGCATACGTACAGTTTTTTTGAATGACAACATCAAAGGTTTCAATATGGCTGATGAGTTATATGAATATGCTTATGTAATAGATGATTCCGTTGACTTTGTCGTTCCTATTTGTGGAGGAAGTTGTCAAGGGCTATTTCGATATAATCGTGAGCACACGCAATCATTCTATACGTTGGGGGTAGATGCTGATATGGGACTGTATTCGCCTCTCGTACCTTTTTCTTGTGTTAGACATATTGATAATGCCATTTATGATTGGGTAAAAAATTGGCATTCGGGAAATATAGCACGTAGACAAGTCATGGGACTTGAGTCGGGATATGTTGAAACGGTCGTCTCTGTAGGCTACCGGGAACGTTTGACGGATATTTTGTCTTCTATACATTCTGAGGCTATTAGTAAGGAAAACGAGTATGAGAAATAGCATTTTATATACATTATTCACTTTTGTGGCGATCGTGTTTCTTTGTTCATGTTCCAAGGAAATGGATATCCCGGATGATGCTGTCAGGACAGAATGGGAGACATATAAGATAGCTGTAATTGCTCCTTTGAGTGAGAGTGACAGTTATACGACGAGGATTGAAAGGACGGTAGATTGGTTCGTGTCCAATTTCCATCATGCACAGACTTCATGTGTTAAGGGAGTGTCTTTGGATGTCGAGTGGTATGACGAATGTGTGTTGAATATGGACAGTCTTGGTGCCTCTCTTGCTTCACGTTCTGATATTTGTGCTATTGTAGGCCCTTTCTACTCCGATAATGTTGATGTGGTGGCAAATAAATGCCGAAAGGCAGATAAGCCTGTTATTGCTCCTCTAGCAACTTCTGAGGAAGTCATTAGACAGTATGCTGTTACTTCTACAGGTAGTATAAAATCGCCATTCCTTTGGTCTATGTCAGAGACGGATATTTCTCAATGTGAGGCTTTGTTGACGAAGGCAAGTTTGAGGGGAGCTAAGAAGGTTTCTCTTATTTCCCCAGATACAAGTTATGGAAGGACTTTTTATGAATGGATTCCATTTATATCCACCGAGATGGGTATGTCGCTTGTGGCAAACCTTGTGTATCAG
>JAILIJ010000007.1 GCA_024695315.1 Bacteroidaceae bacterium | reverse complement strand
GGTGCCATAGGAAATCTGAGAAAGTGTGGAGTTGATGTCCACGTGGCTAAGGTCCTGGCTGGTGTTGTAAACATCAGGCTCAATGAATGTAGCCAAGTCAGTGGCATCTGCAGACAGGGCTGTGTTGTGGAAATACTGGGCAAAATCAAGGATTTCTTCCTCGTGGCATCCGTCTGGCTGCATGATTCTTGTGTAGTAGTAAACTTCCTGAGTAGTATTTTTCAGGGTGATTACAAGGAGATACTCTTCATTCTTTTCGATAAGGTTCTCCGCCTGGAAATTGGCGGTAATCACATTGCCATCCTGATTGAAATCCAACTCATTTTTGGAAATGTTGCGCTGGGTATCAAGAGACTTTATTTCATATTCTAATGTGTCCACCCGGTAGCCCTTGGTGTCCACTGAAATATTGATGTTTCGCTCGCTGTCCAGTGGAATGATGGCATCTCGCATGTATGCTGGGTCCATTTCCGTAACGTAACCGTGTAATTCTGTGGATGCATCACTGAGGTAATTTATTTTGACCAGTGGAAGTGTTGGTTTAGATTGACTAGATATTTCAACATCCTCTGAGATATTTGTGACAATCTCAAAGAATATAACTGATACAATAAATACGATAACAAGAGTGATAATTCTTCGTATTATTTTGGTAGGTATGCCCTTCTTGTAAAACTGTAACTTCATTCTATACGGGTCTATCCTTTCTTGCCTAATAAAAAATAAAGTGTTATAATCCGTTGGATTATGATTATTTTATCACTCTTTTTGCTTACTGTCTTGCTAAAATGGTTCCAGCTAGACACTATTTAATCGGAGGATTCATGAAGAAATTTTTAAATATAATAAAGCCATTTTTTAGTTCTATTGGCTCTGTTATCAAAAAGCCCTTTACTATCCTGGCTAATTCAAAGATAGTAAATTGGTATTTGGATTCAAAGTTCCACAAGCTTTGGATCAAGCTTTGGACTGACTATGCTTTCTGGATGCATGTTCCGCTAGCCATGTGCATTGTGTTTGCCATGGAATGGCTATCGAGACATTCATTTTTAAAAGCAGCAGGATTTGTGGTTCATCACACAGGTCCTTTCCTATTTAACTCATATTGCGTATTTGTTGCACTGAGCATTTCCTTCCTCAGCAAGCGCCGAGGATGGTGGCGATTATTCATAAGTATGTTCTTTATAATACTTGGTATTATCAACTGTGTCATACTTTTGAATCGTGTTTCGCCATTTGGATATACAGATCTTTACATGATTAGCGATTTGCTGACCATGCAGGATTCAAACTACTTCTCAGCAGAAGAAGCTACCATTTCAGTAATTGCACTTATTATTTACATTATTGTATTGATAGTTTTCGCTATTAAGTGTCCTAAGAAGCAGAATCCACAAAAGTTCTGGAAGCGATTGCTTCTTGTAGTTGCACTTTTCGTTTCACTTAATCCACTTACAATATTCCTTCGCAATTCCGGAATCATGACTTCATATTTCGGTAACCTTTCTCAGGGATATTTGGATTACGGTTACTTGTATGGTTTCTCTACTTCCGTTTTAGACAGAGGTATGAATCGACCATTCGGATACTCAGAGTCAAAGATTAAGTCAATCGTTGAAGAGGATCAGGCTTATATCAATTCTCTTGAGTCCACTAAATACGAGATTGCCGATGAAGAGGGCAATACTGACGGCAATTTAACTGTTACTGAAATCGATACTGGCGATAATCAGCCAAATATCGTTGTTATGCTTTTAGAGTCCTTCTATGATGTATCAGAGTCGGACTTCATCGAGACAAGCGAGGATCCAATTCCTTTCATTCACTATCTCGAGGCAAATTATTCAACAGGACACTGTATCGTACCTGTTGTTGGTGCTGGAACATGTAACTCAGAGTTTGAGGTTCTTACTGGACTTAGCTGTAATTTCTTTGGTCCTGGTGAATATCCTCAAAAGACTATACTTAAAGAGACTGACGTAGAAAGCTATGCTGATGTTCTCTCAGAGGACGGCTATAGCACCCACGTTGTTCACAACAATGGTGGTAACTTCTACTCACGTGCCAATGCCTTTAGTATGATGGGCTTTGACTCATTTACATCTAAGGAGCTTTTGGACATTACAGACTATACTCCTCTTGGAAACTGGCCTACAGATGACATTCTTATCGAAGGAACCATGGACGCTATGGATTCCACAGAGTGTAGCGACTTTGTTTACACTATTACCGTTGAGGGCCACGGTGCTTATCCTACTTACCAGGTTGAGGAAGACCCTGTTATCGATGTTAACTGCGTAGGCAAAACTGAGGCAGAGAACTGGGCTTGGGAATACTACGTAAATCGAATTTACAATGTTGATGACTTTGTAAAGCAGTACATTGAGGCTTTGGACGCTAGAGGCGAGGATACACTTGTCATCATGTTTGGTGACCACCTTCCTACTATGGGTCTTACAGAGTCCGAGGTACTTACTGGCGACTTATACAAAACTAAGTACTTCACATGGAACAACTTTGGAATGGAGAAAATCGACATGGATTTGGCTTCTTACCAGCTTGTTTCAGAGTTCTTAAACAGATTAGACATTCACAACGGTAACATTAATGCTTACCACCAGACAGCTATGGCAGCTGGCAAACAGTACGGCACTAGCGAGTACATGAATGACCTTAAGATGCTTCAATACGACATCATGTACGGCGACCGTTACACTTACAAATACGGCACAGAATACGGTCCTTCAGACCTGATTATGGGTGTTAAGGACGTTACAATCGACAGTGCTTACTACTTCAACGGAAGGCTCCACATTTACGGTGACCAATTCACCAAGTGGTCCAAGGTATTCGTCAATGGCGAACAGATTTCTACCAAGTACGAATCCGGGCAGGTTCTTTCGGTAAAGGCTGATGACGTTAAAAACGGCGATATTATCACCGTATGTCAGATGGGTAGTTCAAATACAGTATTTAGAGAATCCAATAAATACGTTGTAAATGACCCAAGCGACACTGAGGAAGATGTAACCGCTGAAGAAGAGTCCGATGAGGACGAAGAAAATAGTTCAGAAGAATAAAAATAAACCGACTTGAGAAATTCAAGTCGGTTTTTCTTTTATATGTTAATCATAAATACGAATATTGCTGCGTAATAGGTGGCCAGATTTACGAAGTGGCCTATTCTCTTGTTTGTCCTGCTGCGATAATGATAGAAATAAAGGAATAATATTGTAAAATCGCTAAGCAAAAACAGAATTCCTGCAATTGCAAGTCCTGGCATACCGTTCAAACCGCATTCAATAGCCTTTAAAGTCATTGTAGACACAAAGTAGGTATAAATGAAGCATGGCAGGTAAAGACTGCCCATATGAAGCTTAAACTGCTTTTTAAGATATATAAGCATTAAGCATGGGATAATTGGCAGTATGTAGATTAACACGTTGGTTTTGTCGGTTATTCTGCACATGTAATTCAAAAATCCCACGTGGCCTAGCATAAAAGCTATGATTCCAAGGGCCATGAACTGCTTGCGACTGTAGGTATTATAAAGGCCCATAAGTAAATCTCCTACAAAGCATGCAATAAGCGCCCATAGCATCCAGGTCAGCTTTTCCGAGAACCAATTATTAATTAGGAAAATCCCCAAAAAGGAGGCACTACACACCACCTTTAATGGGACATAGTACCTCCTTGATAATTCGTTGTCGCATACGTAAAACAATGCAAATATTAGTGCTGCATAAACAATAATTTCCAATACCATTTTCTCACCCGCTTCTCTTAGTCTTCTCTCTGGCTAGCTAGGATTTCCTCAAGCTTGCGCTGTCTTCCCATCATGATTGCGCCTGCACCAAGCAAGAATATTGCGATGCAAAGGATATATCTATTATCAAATCCATCCGCTGTTTTTGGAGTTGAATCCATTGTATGCTCTCCTGATGAGATGGAACCGTCTGAGCTAACTCTATAGGTAACTGTAGTTGTAGTTCTAGTTGTTCCGGCACTTGTGATTCGAAGTCCTGTTAAAGCATAACCATCTGTATATTGGAATTGTACCGCATGATCACCCACTGGTAAACTAGCAATATAATCTTTTGATAATGTCAAAATGGTGGAACCTGAAGCTACTATGTAGTTTGAAGTAGCCACCTTCTGGCCATCCATAAGGATATAAGCTAATTTCTCTAATGGTCCATCGCAAGTAATTTTTACAGGGCCCTCGTTCTGAGCCACTACCTGACCTGCGCCTTCAATAACGTGGTAAATGTTATTGGTCTGAGCTGCGTCGCTAACGTAGGTGGAACCTGTTGATGAAGAGCTACCTCCTGAGGAACTGCTTCCACCGCCTGAGGAGCTACCGCCGCCTCCGCCGCCACCTCCACCACCACTCTTGGTGTAGGTGAATGTGTAACTTTGGGTCTCATCTGAGGTAACTGTATAGCTATCTGAGCAAGTGTAGCCATCACGGGATGTAGGTGTGATAACAGTGCCTTCGGTCTGATTTGAATAGGTAATTGTATAGCTATTACTATCTACCACTTCTGTAATAGTTACTGTGATAGTTGATGTGCTTGGTGTATATGTAAATGTGTGTGACTGTGTGGCCGCTGAAGTAACTGTGTAGCTATCAGAACATGTATATCCACTTCTAGCGGTCGGCGTAATAACAGTTCCCGCTGCCTGATCTTCATAGGTCAATGTGTAAGATATTTCGCCAACTACTTCTGTAATAGTAACTGTAATTCCAGTTACAGGTGAATCTTCAGAATATGTAAATACATATGTTGTATCCTCTGAAGCCGGCTCATATGTAGGACTAGATATCAAATTATATGTAGTGCCATCATACTCGTATGTAGCTGCTGGTTGAAATGTTGGCGTTTTACCTTCTTCTACTTCTTCATAGTCCTCGAAAATTGGTGTGGTACTTCCTGAAATCACATACTGATATGTCATCGTGTATGTTGTTGTATCACTCCAATCATAAAAATACACTGGTACACTTAATCTTCTAAAATATGCAACCAAATCTGCTGAATCTTCACTTGTATTATTAGGGAGATATACTGCCGTTTCAGGACTATATGGCCAATCTGATTGTGTTCCAATATTATCTGCCGAGAAAGCACTTCCATCTTCAAATCTTAGCAGTTCAATGTTACTTTCATCAAAGGCTCCATCTAAAATTTTATTAACTCCTGAGGGGATTGACAACCTTGTGCCCACACCGGCTGGAACATACTTTAACGTTGAGCCACCGTCAATATACTCTGGTTCTGTGGCGTCAGACTCCGCTTCAGATTTGGTAGAACCGCCCCAAAATACAACGCCGGTCAGAATAATAGATGCGCTTATAAGAATACATCCTGTTTTCTTTAAAAATCCTTTTTTCACCATAGCATCCCCATCCCTAAATCCAAGTTTAGAAATACAAGTGTCAGTTATCTTACTTGACCCTCTTTGCTACAATGAACATTCTTCCGTCTTCCTTATAGGTATTGCATGTGCTGAGAGTCAATATTTTGTCAGTGCTAGTTATATCTATTGTCTCATCATATACAGATAAACTTTGGATAGTATCTAAAAACTCCTGGAGCTCAGCGCCAGTAAGGGCGTCAATAAAATCGTAGTATTTGTAGGTGTCATCGTCGTCATAGCCTACCTCAGATAGACCAACTCCTACTATTTCATATTCCTGCTCCTCATACAGAGTTTTAAAAACAATAGTCTTGTGAGACTGGTAATAGTCATAATCTAAATAATATTTCAGGCCACCAAACATTGTTCCATTACGCATATTATGCCCATAGACTATAGTGTTTGTGGTTGGATTTACTATGTCACATCGATAGTCCACAAAAAGAGTACCTGCTGTACTCTGCTCACCGTAGAAATCTCTTCTTAGGTAATACTCTGGATCTGTTGGAGTCTGCATCACCGGATAGTTGATGTCTGTATCGACTATGGTCAAAACCCCTACAAAATCGCTGTTTTGTGAGTATAAATCCTGCATTTCTGCAAGGATTGGTCTATCAGATGCGGAATAATTTGTATCCCAAGGACTCTCTATCCAGTCCTGGGTTATTTCATTTGCAGAGGCATTGGATTCGACACTTTCACCCCCATTTGCATCCTCTACAGAATCTATATCGTCAATTTCACTATCAATATTAACGTTATTTTGTGAATTATTAGTGTTCGAAGCCGACTGTATGCTCTCCTGCAGCTTGGCCATTTTACGGGCATGCATAATATCCTTAATCTCCACACCCACGAAAATACCAATGAGCACTACTGCCATAGACACAAAAATAAGGCCAAGATACTTGCTACTCTTCGCCTTTTTTGCTGCTTCTTCTATTATTTCTCTATCGTCCAAAAGGTCTGCAGACCTATTTGCTACTATGTCTGCCACATGGTCCGCATACTGCTGACCAATAGGGCTATTAAATGTAATGATGCCGTCGCGGATGTCATTATAAAGGCGCAAAGCTACCTCAGGATCCTGGATATCAAGCTCCTCATTGATGCACTCTATTTTCTTTACATCCTCCTGGGCTGCCCTATACTCGTAAAATGTATCGAACTCATAGCCCCCAATAATGAACTTATTTTCCGCCATACATTACGCTTCCCCAAGCTTATTTGTATTTATTTTATCAGTT
>JAILIJ010000359.1 GCA_024695315.1 Bacteroidaceae bacterium | reverse complement strand
TACGTTATAAACGTTTTCAAACCTAATAGAATAATTGCAAAGTGGTAAGACGTATATTCATAACTGCTCCAGAGGCCTATCACCCACGTATGCGTGAGGCCTTTATACGAGTAGCACCACAAGAGATAATACCAGTCTTTTGGCCTCTCATAACTACTGTTTCTCAAGCTAATAATGCAGAGACTCAAAAGTTTAGACTCGAGCACCATTCCTACGACTTCATAATATGCTCAAGTCGTATGGCAGTAATGGTTCTTGCTGAAATTGGCATCAAAATATCACATTCTGACAGAAGAATAATTGCCATCGGTAAAGACCAAGATACCGTTCGCTCTGTTCTCAATGTCGAACCGGCCTTGCAAGATGCAGAACCTAGTATGATGGGTATTGTCAACGCACTAAAACGTATAGACGGACTGTCCAATAAAAAGATTGCTGTATTACTCCCCTCTTTTGTCGGACTACCAATCCCATCCACAATAAGCAATTTTCTAGAAGCAATAAATAACACGAAGGCCAAAGTAACACCTGTACATTGCTACTGCACATCTGCTATTTCCGAAAGTCATTACCCGGAAATTGTTAAAACGCTCTCTGAAGACAATATCAAAGCTATAGCTCTTACCAGCGGAGGAGAAGCTCACGTCCTGGCATCTATATTACTTTACGCAAAAGAAAACGGATTCAAAATATCTCTTCCCATCTATTCTTTCGGACCATACACGACAAAATGTGCCAAAGAAGCTGGTATTTGCGTCTGTGCCACATCAACAAATTATAGTACCTTCGATGAATATATCAGATTCCTTGAAAAGGAAATTTAATACTAATATAATTCGGAAATTTACTATAAAAGGACAAAAAATATGCAACTGAAAATATTACGATTAACTCATATTTACAAACGGCATGTCTCAACTATTTTGAGCTTTGGAAATTTGCATAAGTTGAGATTATCATCTATTTTTGTAAAAATATTATTAGAAAAATAAATCGAGATTTATGGGACTTAATGAACTACACAGGGATTGTGCAAAACGTCAGAAAAAAGGACTTCATTTCATTCTAGCTTCAGTTGTTGTATGGGGGCTTATTCTTGCTGTACATCTAACACATTTAAGTATTGAAACGAAGAACCTCATCACTTTCTGCAGTTCAGCAATCTTATTTCCTTTGGCTTGGGGAGTGTCGAAAGTTCTCAAGATAGATTTTGAAGGTAAAGGGAATCCTCTCACAAAGGCGGGCATTATCTTTAGCATAAATCAAATGCTTTATATCCTAATTGCAATGTGGGTGTTTGCGGCTGTGCCAGAGAAGATGCTGATGGTCTATACCATGATATTTGGTGCTCATCTAATGCCATTCTCATGGCTATATCAATCCAAGAGCTATCTAATATTATCCATTATTATCCCAATTCTTGCTTTAGTTGTCGGACTATTGTTTTCACCATTTGTTTTATCCACAATAATGATCTTTATAGAACTGTTCTTTTCCTTCCTCTTATACATGGAGTGCAAAAAGATTCAATAAAGAAGATCATGATTTATTTGAATCTATTTACGTATGTCAAAAGCCATATGATTCGTAATGTCCAACTCCAATGAGCAAAATAAGGTTAAAAACAGCTTATTTGCAGATATATAAATTTTATTTCAAAAAAGAAATTCCGCATTGGAAAACAGTTTTGTACGCCTTTATTCCTTAATATAAGAGCGTTACTAAAAGAGCGACACACAGAATAGTGAGAACAGCCATAATGCCATAGGAGAAATTATTATGGCACACATCAGACTTGCCTGTACGATGCATAGGAATATGATATCCAGCTGCCCCCATACCTCCCAACGCTATGATGACAGAAAAAATATTTCCAATGCTGTTGCCAAGATAAACTGGGACTATACCTGCTAATGCAAATGCTATGAGAAACACAGAAGAAATAAGCCATCCTGTATAATTACCTCGATAAAGGAAGTCCGTCCACTCCCTCTCTTTGGCACTATCAAGGAAATGAGCTATGATCATTAGAACTGTCAGATTGTACATGATAAATTGAATTGTCATAATCTTTTATGATTTAAGTAATTAATTATTTATATAACTATTCTAATTGAAGTTGACATCATAATGAAATTTATAGAATAATCATGGTAAAAATACAGATAAGTTTCTCTCAATATTTTCCAACTATATTTGTAAATTTTGCCACCACACCAAAGCCTTCTTAATATTCAAATACTTCTTTATTTACACAACAAAGATATAAAATGTTGTTTAGTGATTCAAACTATATAATTCTTTTAGAACAGAAATCCCACCATTTTTTATTGTTAAAATTAAAACTTCACGTTAAATCAACTTTTTTATCGAGAAATTATGCACTTATTTGAAGATAGAGATCAAGAATTGTTCACACAAAAAAAACAGATAGGCTTGCGCTATAGAAAGAAACATATATTTTTGTTTATTACCATAATAAAAAGAGGAAGTATCATCTGTCCCAATTAAGACTTTTGATACAACCTCTTTCTTGTTTACAGATAAGTCTGCTTTTTTGATATGGAAGTAAAAATTACAGTCAAGTGATTTTTCTAAAAAAACATCTCATAATTAGTCTAATAGCAGAAAGATGAAATTATAGAACCAAGAACTATTCCACCAGCTACAGCAGCTACTACATCACGAGATGCTGGGCTTACATAATGACGATGAAAATGTGCTACAGGACGAGCGAAGTAATAGTCTGGCTCAATATATGTGTCGTACCAGTACCAATCACGACCTCTAAGATAACCCCACCTACCACCGCGGTAGCACACTCTGCCTTCCCAACCAGGAACGTAGCAATCATCGGCCAAGAAATAATAGTCGTTGAAACGATGGATTGGTGTTGCGAAATAGTAAGTTGGCTCAAAATATCTGTTGTACCAGTACCAACGATTGTTGCGATAATAGCCCCAACGTCCATTGTGATGACGAACACGGCCTTCCCAGCCACAAACGTAACCTCTACGATCAAATCTTCCATTGAAACGATGATTTGCGATTGCTGGATAATGTGAACGATGGTCATATCGTCCAATATCATGCCTTTCATTGTTGCGATAACCAGTTCTCATATCAACATGTCCCCCACGATGAACATCAAACTCTCGATCGGCATGATATCCATTATTTCTTCCACGGAAATCGCTATTTCGGTCATTATTACGACCATTCATGCGGAAATTACCATTACGACCTACAACCATCTCACGTCCACCATCACGGCGTCCACCACGATCCTCAAATCTCTGTGCGTATGTAGCATTTGCCATTGTCATCATAGCTATCATTGCTAATGCGAAGTAAGTATTGTGTCTCATAACTAATCCTCCAATATTTTATGAGTGCCGAGCACTCGATGAATATTTGTTTTTATTTTTGATATCGCAAATATAGGTGCTTTTAATTATTCATAACAGAGGAGAAACTATAATGCGTGGGGGACTTTCCCTATTATGAGAAGGGATTATTCTTCGTTGGCTGTATTTCATTTAGCAAAAACTATCCGTAGAACACAATTCTTCGTTCTTCAACCGCATCTCATATACTTTGCGATAGTGTTGGAGTGGCTGGTGAAGGAAAAAAGTTTTGGACTGGAATAATAAGTATAAAAAAGTACATTAAGCAATATGCCATCAAGGAGTATAATATAGTACTCTGCGCAGTAAACAACAGTTTTTCCCACGAAGTACTGGAGTACCATCCGCATGGTACTTTAATGTATTACTTTTCAGAAGGGCAAGACTATATTAGAAACACAACTAATTTATACATTTCGTTTTTGTATCATGTTAACAGAACTTAAACGCTTATTAAATGTAATTTAGGATTTTAATCACACTTCGTATTAAAGGAAAATTGACAGTTGGAATATTTACTATCTGATTCATAATTGATTTTTTAGTTATTTTTATTTGTCCGTTTCGTTATTTTAGTTTTTAACTTATTGTACGTAACTTTGTTCTCAACTAAAACATTTTATATGTTTATTTGAGACAAATTTGTAAATCCAGCGAGCAAATGTAATACTTGCAAACATTTACGCTCTCTTGAGGGAGGGTGCACTTGTGCGGCTTTCCCCTATGACGACTTAAAACGCGGACATGGCATTCCCGGTGCGTTCTTGGAGGCGTATAAAACTCACGACTCTGTTGTTAAAGGACAAGTAGGTAATTTTGTGTATACGCCTATTTAGTCCTTTTTTTTCGTACAAATACTCAAGTCCATACTTTTTTGCAAGCCCTTTCATCGTTAAATGCTGAATAATTAGGCCGTATCTTTCGTCTTTTAA
>JAILIJ010000292.1 GCA_024695315.1 Bacteroidaceae bacterium | reverse complement strand
CTTATAGCCACAGAAAAGCCATTATGTTTCTGGCCTACTAATAAAAAATCACTTTGAGTCAAACCGACCAACATCTTATATAAGATATCCAATGCCAAAATTCCCATGTTTCTACGGAGGTTTATCTCGACACAAGGATGAAGCTTTATTTTATTATTGTGATGGCAGATGAGCATGTCGATTCCAACATATCCCCTATATCGACTACAGAGATGATGGGAAAGACTATTAATGGAGTAGTCAATTACCCAATCCAAAATATGAGCGTCTATACCCGATGACAATATACGTTCTCGGAGTTCAGCCTGAGAAGCAACTACATTATATCCATAATTCCCATTATCAGATGCACAGAATACGGAATAGCCAAGGAAGTGTACTTCCGGCTTCTCATTATTCTGAAATCCTGGTTCCTTAACGTAAGTTGCTGGTCCGGTAACCTCAAATTCTAAGGCAAAATCAATAATCTTATCCTCATAAAAATCATCAACAAGAATCTGGCCCTGCTGACGTATAGTTCGCTGAATGCGCTTTATATCTATGGAGTCGGAGCTACGACTTACCCACACTCCCCTACCACTTGACGACCAAGGGGTCTTGAATATAAGTGAAGAGTGAAGAGTGAAGAGTGAAGAATCCACATGTGAAGGATCCGTATGTGAAGGATCCGTATGTGAAGGATTCGTATGTATGGACGGTACGGATTCTGAAAGTTCAGATATGTCCGAAATCATCTTCATGCCACGTCCTACCAATCTATCCCCTAACCCAACAGAGTCTGCCTCACGAAACAACTCACGGATATATTCGCACGCAAAAGCACGTGAGGATAATTGCCGGTAGTCGTCAAGTATAGCCTCAGTAGGCATGGAAATCGGACTCACTCCTAATCGCAAAAGACGCCTACGAAGAGCATTATTCCAGCCCCAAGGGGCAGGAATCAACCCACTACACACCTCCCTTACATCTTTCACAATAGGCATAGACGAGAAAATGCTTTGGAGAAATTCCACATCATGTGAGTCAGAAGAACAATAATCGTGCAAAGATTGTATGGTTGACAAATCTACGTGCCTAACAGAATTGTCAGGCATAAGAATATAGTCATCCTCCTCTGCCCACCACAAAGGAAGAAAAGCAAGGTCGCTTTCCATTCTTTGGATATGCAGAGGAGGAAGATATTCCTGCGAATTGGCTGCGAGAGCCATATCGTTGGATGGATTGAAAAGCAGCAGTCTATGCATTACTTTTTCTCGTATGCCTCAATCTTATCTTTATTAGCCAACAAGAAATCAATATCGTCATAAGCATTCATCAAGCAATACTTCTTATAAGTGTTGATGTCGAAATGCTCAGAACGTCCTGTAGCCATATTAGTAACAGTCTGGTTTGGCACGTCAACCTTAACCTCTGTCTTGCTATCCTTAGCTATTGAAGCGAAGAGTTCGAGTTGGAATTCGCGTGACACGATGACTGGAAGCACGAAGCAGTTAAGAAGGTTGTTGCGGTGGATATCAGCAAATGAGTTTGAGATAACCACACGCACTCCATATCCTGCAATCGCCCATGCAGCATGCTCACGGCTTGAGCCAGAGCCCCAGTTCTGTCCGCCCACGATAATCTCATGAACGCCCTTGCGAGGAGCCTCAGAAAACTCAGGCTTGTTCATTACGAAATCAGCTATAGGCTGGTTGTTGGCATCGTAACGAAGGTCGTGCATGAAAGCCTCGCCATAGAACTTAGGATCACGAGTTGTGAATGCAAGATAACGTGCTGGAATGATGTTATCTGTATTATTATTGTCAATCTCGATAGGAATACAAGTTGACTGTATGATGTCGAATTTTTCTTTAGCCATTGTCTTTAATTATTATTTGGAGCAAACAGATGTCGTCAGTTTGCCAACTTCCATTAGCTCCGCGGAGTAGCTCCGTTAAAGTTTACGTGGATCAGTAATAACACCTGTGATGGCAGATGCAGCAACAACGAGTGGAGAAGCAAGGACGGTACGTGCGCCCGGTCCCTGACGACCTACGAAGTTACGGTTACTTGTAGAAATTGAAAGCTTTCCTGCTGGCACCTTATCTGGGTTCATAGCCAAACAAGATGAGCAAGATGGGAGACGGAGTTCAAAGCCGGCCTCTTCAAGAATCTTGTCAATACCCTCTTCTACAATCTGCTTGCGAACGAGCCATGAACCTGGCACAATCCAAGCCACTACACCATCAGCCTTCTTCTTTCCCTTTACAACGGATGCAAACGCACGGAAGTCTTCGATACGTCCGTTAGTACATGCGCCAAGGAATACATAATCAACAGGTGTGCCCTCAAGCTTCTGACCTGGCTTAAACTGCATATAGTCAAGCATAGCGAGGAACTGTCCCTGGTCTTGAGCAGGAATCTGTTCGAGAGTTGGAATACACTCGTCGATGGCAATACCAGCACCTGGGTTTGTTCCGTATGTGATGCGAGGAGAAATGTCCTCTGCACGGAATGTCACCTCCTTATCAAACTTAGCATCAGGATCGCTAAACAGAGTCTTCCACTTAGCCACAGCCTTATCCCATTCAGCACCCTTTGGAGCGTACTCACGTCCCTTGAGGTAAGCGAATGTAGTCTCGTCTGGAGCAATAAGACCAGCACGGCTACCCATCTCGATAGAAAGATTAGAAAGTGTGAGACGTCCCTCCATAGACATGTTACGGATAGCGCTTCCTGCGTACTCTACAGCATATCCAGTAGCTCCAGAAGTAGTCATCTGAGCCATAATGTAGAGAGCAACATCCTTAGCAGTAGTCTTGTCAGGAAGAGTACCCTCTATATTGATACGCATAGTCTTTGGCTTTGACTGTAGGATACATTGTGAAGCAAGCACCTGTGCCACCTCACTAGTACCGATACCCATGGCAATAGCACCCACAGCACCGTGAGTAGAAGTGTGAGAGTCGCCACATACGATTGTCATTCCAGGAAGTGAAAGAGCCTTTTCTGGACCTACAACGTGGATGATACCATTATCCTTAGTACCCATAGCAAAGTGCTTGATGCCGAACTCCTCGCAGTTAGCCTTGAGTGTCTCAACCTGCTTACGTCCCACAGGATCGTTAATCACTTCCTGCTGGTCAGAAGGTGTGTTGTGGTCAGGCATAGCCACCACATGGTCAGGGCGGAATGCCTTGATTCCCTTGTCACGAAGCGTATCGAACGCCTGTGGCGAAGTCACCTCGTGAGCATAGAGGCGATCAATATAAAGCTGTGTAGGACCGTCCTCCACGTTCTGTACGACGTGAGCGTCCCAAATCTTATCGAAAAGAGTAGACCCCATATAATGTATCGAATAAATTTTAATTTCTGAACTTATTTATTGCGTCGATATAAGCCTCAACGCTGGCTGTAACGATATCTGTGTTAGCTGCAAAGCCATAGTAAGAATGTCCATCATACTCTACTGTCTGGTGAACCTTAGCGAGATCGTCAGATCCCTTACTGATAGCCTGAATAGTAAATTCCTTGAGAGTCATCTCGCGGTCAATAATCTTCTTGAGCGCCTTAATAGCTGCATCAACTGGACCATTTCCGCTTGCTGCTGCCTCAAAATGCTCATTTGCCACCTGAAGACCGATGCTTGCCACGCTACGTGTACCCTTGCCTGCTGTCACCTGGAGATAGTCAAGCTTGATAGAATGAGTAGCAGCACGCTCAGCACCTGCCAATACGAGGATGTCATCATCATTTACCTCCTTCTTGCTGTCGGCAAGTTTCAAGAACTCCTGATAGATAGCGTCGAGCTTCTCGCCCTCAATATCTACGCCATTAACGTGCAAACGATGCTTCAAGGCTGCACGACCTGAACGGGCAGTAAGTACGATTGCGTTATCGTCAATTCCTACCTCCTTAGGGTCCATGATTTCGTATGTAGAAGCATTCTTGAGCACACCATCCTGATGAATACCTGATGAGTGAGCAAATGCGTTACGACCTACGATAGCCTTGTTTGGCTGAACTGGCATGTTCATCAAGCTACTTACCATGCGGCTTGTAGGGAAAATCTTCGTTGTATTGATGTTTGTCTCAATGCCAAGGTCTGGGTGAGTCTTGAATATCATGGCAACCTCCTCGAGTGAAGTGTTACCAGCACGCTCTCCAATACCATTGATAGTAACCTCTACCTGACGCGCACCACCGAGCACACCAGCCACAGTATTGGCTGTAGCCATGCCGAGGTCGTTATGACAATGGGTAGAAAGAATAGACTTACCAGCTGCGAATGCGTCAACGTGCTCATAGAGGTACTTAATCTTCTCATTATACTCGTTTGGCACACGGAAACCTGTCGTGTCAGGGATGTTACATACAGTAGCACCAGCCTTAGTCACGGCCTCAATCACGCGAGCAAGATACTCGTTGTCTGTACGTCCAGCATCTTCAGCATAGAACTCCACATCCTCAACGTATCTTTTTGCATACTTTACAGCAGCAACTGCACGCTCGATGATTTCCTCGCGGTTACTATTAAACTTATATTTAATATGTGAATCAGAAGTACCGATACCAGTGTGGATACGTCCACGCTTAGCATATTTTAGGGCTTCTGCTGCAACATCAATATCTTTCTGTACTGCACGTGTAAGTGCACAAATAGTAGGCCAAGTCACAGCCTTTGAGATTTCAACAACAGAGTTGAAATCGCCTGGACTTGACACAGGGAATCCTGCCTCGATAACGTCAACTCCTAAAGTCTCAAGCTGACGGGCAACCTGAATTTTCTCAACTGTGTTGAGCTGACAGCCAGGTACCTGCTCCCCATCACGTAATGTCGTGTCGAATATATAAAGTCTGTCCATTTTTGTTTTATTTTTTTATTTGAGATGCAAAATTAGATATTTTTTTAATCAGCGCAAAGGAAAAAATAATAATTTACCGCTTTTAACATGCTTTTTCTTACAAATACCAAAAAATCTGCATACGATTTAATAAAAATTGTCAGTCGACGACATTTTTTCAATCATGTACTCGCACACAAGCCGTCCAAAATCTTTCATTTTTTTACTTTTTGCGATGGTTAACATACAAAATAAAACCCAAAACGCAGAAAGTATCATTTGACATTTTGTCACTTTCCTTCCCCTTCGTATATCCTTCGTTTTACCTTCGTATCTCCTTCGTATCAGATTCGGCACTCCTCAACTATCAAAAAGAAAGCGTCGTTCGAAAGACTTCGTAACAGAATGAAACGATATATATCAATTTTACATACTTCATGTTATTGCACCCGATTTTCATCCACCCTTTCCATTACAATTTTCAACTTTTCCAAAATAAACCAATATATGAAAGTCGAAGTCGCGCAAACGAGCCATACGCATCAAAATCCAGTACCATGCGGGAAAAACTGTAGTACCATGCGGGAAAAACTGCAGTACCATGCGCAGAGTACTGGAAAGTATTGCTGAGCGGCAATATTCTTTTACACGATGAATGATGACTTTATTTTTCACTTTTCCTGTCTAACAAAAGAGAGACTGAGCTTTGAGTTCAGTCAAAAAAAGAGGATGTATCAGCAGTCAACTAAACGACCGTCTGATACATCCTCACACGTATTTTCTTTCTTTTGAATGAGCGTCAACCGTAAAATGTCAAGCCACCCGTCAAAAAGCGTTCAAAATCAATATCCGAATACCTGTTCAGGAGTAAGTTCTGTAATTGGACCAAGATTCTTAAGCACGTTGAAGTCAAGAGCCGACTTCTTACCAACAATACCATAATAATATGGTTGTCCCTTAACGTACTTCTGCTGGAACTTAATCACATCGTCCAAAGTCATATTCTGAACCTTCTCATAAATCATAGCTTCAGGATCAGTCTCAAGTCCACGGTCGCGAGCTGTGAAGTAATCCCAAATGACTCCCATACCTGTAGTGCGCTGAGTGCGCATACGAGCAATAATAGCATCCTTTGTGATTTTGAAAGATTCCTCAACCTCAGGCATGTCGTTAATAATACCGTTGAAAGTTGTAATCACATCGTTCAACTTATCGCTCTGTGACTCTGCGTATGACACGAAATAGCAATAGTCATCCTTTAGCTGAGGAAGCACATAGCGGGCATTTGCACCATAGACAAGAGCCTTCTTCTCACGCATATCCTGGAAAACGATTGAGTTCATGCCGCCTCCGAAATACTCTTGATAGAGACGCATTCCTGGCATAAGGGTAACGTCGAAAGTATTGCCTTGGCAGCCATAGTGACAGAGGTCAAAATTCATGGTGTCATCAAATGGTACGAAGTACACACGATTATCAGCCACCTTTGTAGCCTTCCAATCCTTATTTGTCAAAGGTTCCTTGAGTGTTGCAGCTACCTTATGGCAGTCGTTCAACAACTTTACAGCTTCATCTACAGTACGAGGACCATAATAAGCCACCTCATGCTTATATTGTGCAAATCCTTTGACGATAGCAAGCATAGAATCAGGAGAAAGAGCGCGCAGACTTTCATTACTTAGCACTTGTGACTTTTTCCAATCTTCGCCCCACATTATATATTGACGTAAAGCTCCAAGATAAGAACCGAAATCGGCTTTTCTCATCTGACGAGCCTGGATTTGGGCATCAAGATAAGTATTCCAAGCGTCCTTATCAGCTGTAGCACGGCTCATAAGGTGCTCCAACAAAGCCAAAGCCTTCTCAAGATTTTCATCAAGTCCGTTAAGTGTTACGTATGTACGTCTGTTGTCCACACTTACGCGGTATGAGCATCCAAGACGATAGAAAGATTCTGATACCTGCTCAGCTGTAAGACTATCTGTACCGAGGTAGCTGAGGTAGTTTGCAGCAAACTGCATAGTTGGGTCAGCAAAAGAGCCCATATCGTAGATGAAAGACAAAGTAAAGAGCTTGTTTGTCTCGTTCTGCTTATAGACAACTGGCAATTTTGATGCTGTCTCTGCCTTAGCGATATCCTTTGAGAAATCGAGGAATACAGGTTCAATTGGGCTAACCTTAGTACCGCTAATCTCCTTAACGAAATCGCTTGTCACGTCACGATTCATGACAATAGGAGTGATGGCAGGCTTTTCTACTGGCTTAATACTTGAGTCTGTACCCTTACGCTTATAAACAAGCACATAGTTGTCAGGACGTACATGCTGGCGAGCAAAAGCAGCTACATCATCCTTAGAAATCTTAGCCTCACGGTCTGTAGCGTTAACCACATCCTCCCACTTCTGGTCGTTGATGAAAGCCTCGACCATCATGTTCACACGCTGAGAATTGTTTTCAAGCCTCTTCTGCTCTGAGAGTTTCTCATTATTTATAACAGCCTCCATGAGTTCCTTTGTGAACTGCCCCTTGCGAAGCTTCTTAATCTCGTCGAGCAGAATGTTCTTAACCTCATCAAGCGACTGGCCTGGCATTGGGTATGCGCGGAGTTCCCAGTAAGAATAGTCAGCAGCCTCGTTTACCATACTTACAGCCTCAAGGACCTTATGCTTAAGGTTCAAGTTGAGGTCGAAAAGGCCAGCCTTACCGTTGCACACAACATTATCGAGCACACGAAGAGTATCGAGCTGACGGCTTGCTACTCCGTCGAAACGCCATGCAATAGACACGTACTCCTCCTGTGGAGTAACAACAGTCTTGCTAACAGACTTCTTAAGTTCTGGGTCCTTCTCAAACTCAAACTTCTTCAAAGAGTCATTTGGCTCCATATCACCAAAGTAGCGCTCGATAGAAGCAATCATAGAGTCTGGCACGAAGTCTCCAGACACGCAAATAGCCATGTTGTTTGGCACATAATATGTCTTGAAGAAGTTCTTGATATTTGTGATAGAAGGATTCTTTAGATGCTCCTGCTTACCTATAATACCTCGACGGTAAGAATGGCTTGGGAAGAGCACCGTAGCGATAGTGTCGTGAAGTTTATCCCAGTCCTCAGTCAATCCTCCATTATACTCTTCGTACACAGCCTCAAGCTCTGTATGGAAACCGCGAATAATCATATTCTTAAAACGGTCAGCCTGTACCTTAGCCCAGTTGTCGATCTGATTAGAAGGAATATCCTCCACATAGCAAGTCACATCATAGCTTGTGTAGGCATTAGAACCATCTGAGCCAATAGTAGCCATAAGCTTGTCGTACTCATTAGGAATGGCAAGTTTTGAAGCCTCATAGCTCACACTGTCAATCTGGTGGTAGACAGCTTTTCGCTCTTCTGGGTCAGTAGTCTTACGATAGACTTCATACAGACGCTCAATCTCGTCGAGCATAGGTTTCTCCTTAGCAAAATCCATAGTTCCGAATTGCTCTGTTCCCTTGAACATCACGTGCTCAAGATAGTGAGCAAGTCCCGTACTCTCTTCTGGCTCATTCTTAGCTCCAGCATGAACAGCGATGGCCGTCTGAATACGAGGCTGATCTTTATTTACAGACATGTAAACTTTGAGTCCATTCTTGAGAGTGTACATTTGGACTCCCATTGGGTCGTTTTCGACTGTTTCACAGTCATACTTTGAATTGTTACAACTTGCGAGTAATAAAGTAGCACAAGCACTTAACGCAAATAATCTTGATATTTTTTTCATCAGTAATAAAATATTAGTATGATGTTGCAAAGGTAAGCAATTTCGT
>JAILIJ010000283.1 GCA_024695315.1 Bacteroidaceae bacterium | reverse complement strand
TGCATGTAAAAAAAAGTTTTTTTCAAAAACTTTTATTTATGATTTATTTTGCTTATTTTTGTCATAGTTTAACCTACTAAATTATAACTAAAAAATCATAAATCATGAATAAAAAGACATTAATTATGATTCTATGCTTTTGCACTTACAGCATATTAACGAAAGCACAGAACATAACAAAATACGCAACGACTAATAATGCACAATGGGTAAAGTCAAAATCTAAACTCACAAAACATGCAGAGGGAAATGTAATCGTCACTATCGACGGTACTGAACACGGGACTACATTCCGCGCATGGGGCACAACATTCAATGAACTTGACTGGGATGCGTTAAATATGCTTTCTCCAAATGACCAAAATAAAGTTATGAGCGACATCTTCTCTTCTGAAGGTGACCTAAAATTCACACACGGACGAGTGTCCATGAATGCTAATGATTATTCTCGTAACTGGTATACTTGCGACGAAGTGGCAGGAGATTTCGATCTTCGATATTTCAATATTGAACACGATAAAGAAACAATTATTCCATTGGCTCTTGCTGCAAAGAAATATTGTCCTCAACTACAGCTCTTCATGAGTCCTTGGAGCCCACCAACATGGATGAAAATAAATAATGATTACCCAGTTTCACCAAGTCAATACAACACCATGGATCAGAGGCAATCATATCTGCTATACATGAACAATAAAACAGAAATAGACCCTGATGAAATGAAACTCACAGGCACACGCAATGGAGTATTTCCTCGACGTCTAGCATCACAAGATTTCTTCATACAAGACCCAAGATATCTACAATGCTATGCGAATATGTTCTGTCGATTTATTGAACTATATGCAGAACAAGGACTTCCTATCACTAAAGTCATGTATCAAAACGAGGCTTATTCATATACCCCATATCCAGGATGTCCCTGGACAGCAGAAGGTACATTACGTTTCAATAACGACTATCTGGCTCCAACACTCAAAAAACATCATCCAAATGTGGAACTATGGATTGGCACTATCAATACAAACCGTCTTGACTATATTCAGAAAATCCTCGACGACACTACTCTACAAGCAAACGTAAAAGGTGTCGGCACACAATGGGAATGTCGCAACAACCTTCCTCAAATGAGAAAAAGATATCCAAACCTTCGTTTCATGATGAGCGAAAGCGAATGTGGAAACGGCTCTATGGATTGGTATGCTGGAGAACACACATTCTTCTTGCTTAGCGATAACCTCGGTAATGGATGCGACGAATATTATAACTGGAATTTTATTCTTACCGATGATGGACAATCACGATGGGGATGGAAACAAAATGCTCTCATACAGGTAAATAGCCAAACACGCAAAATGAGATACACACCAGAATATTATGCATACAAGCACTTTAGCCATTTCATCGCTCCTGGAACTAAAATGATAGCTTATGCTGGGCGAGAATATAGCAAAACTCCGGTTGTTGCCTTCAAGAATGACAAACATATCATCGTAACTGCAGGAAACTTCACGGATAATCAGTCTAAACTTTGCATAAAAATAAAAGACAAATATTTGAATATCTCAACAGAACCACATTCTTTTAATACGTACATAGTAGAGAATTAAACTTATTTGAACCATGTGGTTTTATCGAACTTGCGAGCGTTAATAAAAGAATAATTATAATTACTCACGCTTCGCAAGTTCGACAAAAACTCACATGCAAGAAGTAATAATGTCGAATGAATTTGTTCGTGGAACAATTACCATAACATCTTTCGTATTTTGAACTACTATTTAGCTTCATTTTAACAACTCTCTAACTATTTCCGAAACTTATAAGTAGGTCCATTTTGCAAATAATAAAGAAATCCATACATTTGCAAATATTTTTAACAAGCTAAGAGATTGAACACATCAGATGATATCATCAAACTTATAAACGCACACGATATGGACGGTTATAAGGCACTTTACCAGCGATACTACAAAGCGTTGGTGATTCATGCTGAGGATATTGTTGGCGACGTACTTATAGCTGAAGACATTGTTGAAAATGTTATTATCGTACTATGGAACAGCGACAAAACATTTACAGACATCAAATCGTTTGAAGCATACTTATATAGAGCCGTTCACAATATGTCAATCAACGAAAAAAAGCATAATATTGTAGTCAACAATTACGAACAAAAAATACTAACCAACACAAAAGAATATGACGATGATTACGATGAAGAATACGAACTACGCATTGTTCAACTCATGAAATATATAGATGAGCTTCCTATACGCATGCGCGAGATTATCAACAAAAGCCTGCAAGGAATGACGTCAAAACAAATTGCCGATCATCTTAATATATCTATCGAAACAGTAAAAACACACAAAAAACGTGCTCTCAAAATATTGAGAAATGCTTTTGGAAATAAATAGCAATAGTATTTTTATTGCAATCATAAAATCTTTACAAGAAGATCACACACTTATCTCACGAAACTCTTCTCATAATTATCTATAAAAGATACATTATGAAAATAACTGTTCAAATTTAGTGAAGATGATATTGCGAATTCTTTACAACAGATAATTACGAATTATTACTTTTAAAAGGCCTAAAACTCTCAATACACAGTTTTTTTATAAAAAAATGAAAAATATTTCTTTTTTATGTACCCACTTTTTAATTTTTAGTTGTTTTTATAATAGAAAGATGTCGTTTATGGGCACACAAGGTGTATGTATGATTTTCTCAGTAAGTTTACTTTAGAAAAATAAAAAAATATTAAAAAGCGCCTACTCCCTACGACAAAAATAAGGAAACATATAATTCATGGATATAGATAAAGTAATAAAAAAAATCTATAAAAAGGGAGACTTCTCACATAAGAGAAAGATATACGATAGTATTGATGCAGATATTGCTTTTGAACGCTTCTCAAGAAAGATTCAAATAAAAGACAATAACTCTACCACTGGATCAAAAAGAAACAAAATAAGATTTATAAATAACCGTCCATATCGCAAATATATAGCAATAGCAGCTTCGCTACTCATTCCTATAGTATTTGCCACATCTGTTATCCTTATAAAAGACAGTACAGAATCTGCGCTTATCTCTAACAGTCTACCTGGTACAACTATGGCATATATAAAAAATAGTAAGGGAGACATTATTGAACTTGACAGCACAGACATTGATATATACCAAAACGGATTAACAGCATCTGTAAAAAATGGAGAACTAATTATCGAAAATGCAGCCGAAATAGAAATGACAAGCATCTATGTCCCTAGAGGTGGTGAATATAAACTCACACTCTCAGACGGCACACGAGTACATCTCAATTCCGATAGCAAAATAACATTTCCATCAAGATTTACAGGTAGCAGCCGTGATGTTGAACTTATTGGAGAGGCATACTTTGAAGTTGCACACGATAATAATAGCCCTTTCATAGTACACCTTGGTAGCGTAAGCGTAAAACAATATGGAACTCATTTCAATATAAACGCATACGAAGGAGAAAGTAAGATTATAACACTCATAGAAGGCAGCATCGGAGTGACGTCAGGAAGCAACGAATATCGTCTCACACCTGGACGTCAAGCATGCATAAACGGCGAAGATATGAAAATCAGCAACGCGGACGTTGATGCCGTCATGGGATGGACAGAAGGTATGTTCAAGTTTGACGGAGAAAAACTCGCAGACATAGCGACAACACTATCTAGATGGTATAACGTAGATGTTTGCGTAGATGCATCACTCAGCACTTGCTGCTTTACAGGTAGCCTCAGTCGAGAATCTAACTTAAGAGACATTCTTGACGCAATATGCGAAATTACAAACACAAAAATTTCTATTAAGGACAACACAATACAAATTAAAAAATAAAACGCAATAATGACAAAAAGAACAGTGAAAAAGAGAAACATCGTGATGCTGATGTTAATGCTGCTCAGTACCACTATTGTCTATGCACAAAAAAACGTGACGTTCAATTTGCAGTCCGTACCAATAAAAACCTTGTTTGACCAGATTCAACGTCAGACAGGCTATAGTTTTGTGTATAGCACAGAAGACTTAAAATCGCTACCACCAGTAAGCGTAAATGTAAAAAATGAAACTGTCAATTCTGTACTTACAAGCGTACTAAAAGACACAGGACTGGCTTTCAATATAAACAAACGTATCATTACCGTTAAACAATTAACAGTCAATGCCACGAAGGTTGAACGTACAATACGAGGACAAGTACTAGATGAAAGTGGAGAACCTCTTCCTGGTGCTGCAGTCTTCCCTACTGGATTCCTTGAAAAAGGAGTATCAACAGACGAGAATGGTAAGTTCGTAATCAAAAATGTACCTGCACAAGCAAAATCAATCTCGACAATCATGCTTGGCATGAAGAACGAAATCGTCATGCTTGGCAGAAAGGAGTATTTCGAAATAATAATGCGTGAGCAATCTAGCACCTTGGACAATGTTGTCGTCACAGGTTATCAAAAGATCGATAAGCGATATAGTACCAGTGCCGTAACGTCTATAAAAATGGAAGACCTTAACGTACCAGGATTTGCTAGTATAGACCAGATGATGGAAGGTAAAATTCCGGATCTCGTTCTCACCTCAAATAGCGGAGAAATCAATGCAACGCCAAAATTACGCATACGTGGAACATCCACACTTATCGGCAACCGTAGTCCATTGTGGGTACTCGATGGTATTGTATTAACAGATCCTATTAATCTGTCACCTGACGTTCTAAATGACCCTGACTACGTAAACCGCGTTGGTAATGCAATATCAGGCATCAACCCACAAGACATATTACGTATCGACGTTCTAAAGGATGCTGCAGCAACAGCACTCTACGGAACACGTGCTGCAAATGGCGTGATTGTCATCACGACAAAAAGCGGACGCGAAGGTAAAGCCGTAGTTTCATACTCAAATACTCTTACTGCACGCCGCCGTCCACACTATACAGATTCAAAGATAAATCTGATGAATTCGAACGAACGAGTACAATTCTCACAGTATCTTGTAGATCAGCATTATCTCTACCCAACAAGTATGCCACTCGTGGGCTATGAGTACGCTCTCAAGAACCTATACGAAGGAAACTATTCACAAGAGCAATTTAACTTAGAAGTAAGTCAGATGGCATTGCGCAATACTGACTGGTTCGACATTCTGTGTCACAACTCGTTCTCACAAGACCACAACGCTTCCGTATCAGGAGGCTCTGAGAATGTAAGATACTACGCATCATTAGGCTATACTGACCAAGATGACGTAATCAAAAATACCACAAACAAACGATATACTGGTATGATGAAGTTGAACATCAACATATCAAATAAATTTGACATGGAGTTCAATATCAATGCTTACCAGAATGATCGTATGTACAATGCCAGTGAAATCAATCCTACTGACTACGCATACAACACAGCACGCACAATTCCGGCATATAATGCAGACGGCACATACTCATATTATAAAAAGGCGGGAGGCAGCAGCTACCTGAACTATAATATACTTAACGAACTTGACAATTCGTACAAGTCACAGAAAGTGACAAACGTGATGGGAACGCTCAATCTCACCTATAGACCTATTAACTGGATCCACCTCACAGGAATACTTTCCGTCAATAGTTCTACGTCCACATCTGAAGAATTATATGGGGAATCAACTTTCCATTCTGCAACACTGCGAGATTGCGAACTGGGAGAAGTACCTGACATTAATAGCCAAATGCCATACGGTGGTGAATTCACTCTTGGAACAACAAGTACAAAAGGATACACAGCACGATTCCAAGTTGATGCAAATAAATTCTTTGGAGAAGAAATGCAACACCTCTTCAACCTTTCAATAGGTACTGAGGCATCATCAAATTCATATAATGGCTATACGCGAACCGACAGAGGCTACTATCCTGACCGTGGAAAAACTTTCGTGTCTAACATACCAGCAAAATATAGCGAATACAGAACTTGGATAGCAAGCAACGTGCCAACAATAACAGACACAAAAACAAACTTGCTCTCGGCATACGCCACACTTTCATACACATTCAAGGAACTTTTCACCTTGAACGCTAACACACGTTATGATGGGTCTAATAAGTTTGGCAGTCGAAGCAATGAAAAAATGTTACCTATATGGTCTGTATCTGGTAATGCCAATATTGTTGACATAGCAAAGATAAACAAAGACTGGCTGGACTTTTTGACATTCAAGGCAAGCTACGGAGAACAAGGAAATATGCTTGACGATCAAACGCCTGTCATGGTAATCAAAAAAGGAAGCATGGATTCATATTACGAGGAACTGGTATCAACCGCAGCATATTTTGCTAATCCAGACCTTAAATGGGAAAAGACCCATTCGTTCAACATGGGACTTGAATCAAGTTTTCTGTCAGGCAGATTACAACTTGGCGTGGAATTCTACCACAAACGAACAACTGATGCATTCCTATCAAAGAAGATTGCCGATATAAACGGTTATAACTCATATATCGTCAATTCTGGAACCATAATCAACAATGGTTTCAACGTCAATATAAGTGCTACACCTGTCAAGATAAAGAACTTCTATTGGATTACATCTGGTAGTTTGTCAAAAATTTACAATAAAGTAACAACAACACCAGGAGGAGAAACCTACGAATTATCAGACTTCCTCAACGGTACAGCTATAGTAGAAGGACAACCTGTAGGAACATTCTACAGCTACAAATTCATTGGACTTAGCTCTGTAGATGGTGGACCACTATTTGAAGATTGGGAAGAAAGACAAAGTGAATTAAAGAATTTAAACAATTATGATGCCTACACAAAGGTTCTCGAGCCAACAGGCAAACGCGAAGCTGACATTACAGGTAGTTTCTTCAATACATTCACATACAAACAATGGCGACTGGGAGTAAATCTCACATACGCCTTTGGAGCAAGTACACGTCTATTCCGTCTATTCGATAATTTCGGTTCTTCATACTCAAGCGAATCAAATGTGAACCGTGATCTACTCAACAGATGGATGAAACCTGGCGATGAAGCATACACAAATATTCCAGCCATAATAGGTAGTGGGAATCCGGCTTATCATCAATATTGCGGACATTGGTCTGAAAGTTCATATTATACAGGTGCGAAATTCTCCGATAACGCATGGAGTATGTACGACTATTCTACCGCCCGTGTTGTAAGTGCTGATTATGTAAAACTACAGAACATATCACTCACTTATGAGTTTGACAAGAAAATGATAAAAACATGGGGATTAGGACGCATAGCGCTTACACTATCAGCATCAAATCTCCACACTTGGTGCGATAGCCGTCTTAAAGGCCAAACACCTACTCAAGGAGGATTTTCTGAAATACAATTAAGCGACTGCCCAACGTATACTTTCGGATTTAATG
>JAILIJ010000277.1 GCA_024695315.1 Bacteroidaceae bacterium | reverse complement strand
GGCAAATACGTATATCCAAAAGTAAAAACAGCTTGCAACGGTGGCAAAAGCTTCTGGGCTCGCGGAGCAGGATGGGTTCTCGCAGGACTTGCAAAAGTTATACAGGATATGCCTAAGGACTGTAAATACAGACCTTTCTATATTGACCGTTTCAAGAAACTTGCAGCTGGTGTGGCTAAGTGTCAGCAGGAAGGTGGATATTGGAGCCGCTCTATGCTTTGCGAAGACGATGCTCCTGGCTACGAAACATCAGGAACAGCATTCTTCACATACGGAATGCTTTGGGGTATGAACAATGGTATTCTTCCTGTAAAGACTTATAAGCCTACTACAGACAAGGCTATGAAGTACCTCACAGAAGTAGCACTTCAGAAGGACGGAAGCATCGGTTTCGTACAGCCAATTGGAGAAAGACCAGATCCTACAAGAAAGGTAAACGCAAAGAGCCAAGCTCCATTTGGTACTGGTGCATGGCTATTAGCAGCAACAGAATACTACAAATCTCTAAAATAAAGAACAAAAGTTATTATCTAAGCGTTAATTAAGAAAACAATGAAGCAATTTCTTAAGTATGTTGCAGCCACTGTAGTTGGTTTCTTCATTATTGGCATAATAATGTCAATACTAAGCATTTTATCTCTTGTTGGAATGGCAAGCATGTCATCCACAACACCAACAGTAAGCGACAACACAGTACTTGTACTACAACTATCAGGTACTATTGAAGAGCGAGTAAAGGAAAATCCTTTTAGCTTCTTAACAGAAAATTCCGCAACTAAATCATTAGGGTTAAATGATATTCTTACTGCAGTTAAGAATGCTAAATCCAACGATAATGTAAAGGGAATATACATAGAAGCTGGTTCTCTAACTGGAGCCTCACCTTCTACACTTCAAGAAATAAGAAATGCTCTCGTTGATTTCAAAAAGTCAGGTAAATTCATTTTGTCATACGGCGACACATATACTCAGGGAGCTTACTATCTTAGCTCTGTAGCAGACTCCATTATTATCAATCCAGAAGGAATGATAGACTGGTCAGGTATGTCGCTAAAGACAATGTTCTATAAAGATCTTCTTGATAAACTCGGCGTAAAAATGCAGATTGTCAAGGTCGGAACTTACAAGTCTGCAGTAGAACCATTTATCCTCAACGAAATGAGTGATGCCAACCGCGAGCAAATGACAGTATTAGGTACTGAAATTTGGAGCGAACTGACATCTGCTGTTAGCAAATCAAGAAAGATAAATGTTGAAAAACTTAACACATACGCTGACTCTGTTCTTGCTTTCACTTCTGCCAAAGAATACAAAAAAATGAAACTTGTTGACAAGTTGGCTTTCTCTGATGAAGTTCCAAACATCATATCAAACATGATGAAACTTGACAAGAAAAACAAATACAACACTATATCTGTTACAAATATGGCTGCTACAACAAGTAATGAGCCAAAGGATCCAAGCGGCAACATTATTGCTGTTTATTATGCAGTAGGAGATATTGTACAGGAATCCACTTCAACAAGTTTATCAAATAGCTCACAGATAGTTGGCAAAGATGTCATTAAAGATCTCAAGGAATTGGCAGAAAACGAAGATGTGAAAGCAGTCGTACTTCGCGTTAATTCTGGAGGAGGTAGTGCTTATGCTTCAGAACAGATATGGCACCAAGTGATGAACATCAAAGCTAAAAAGCCAATTATCGTTTCAATGGGTGACTATGCAGCAAGTGGAGGTTACTACATTAGTTGCGCTGCCGACTGGATTGTGGCAGAGCCAAACACTCTGACTGGTAGTATTGGTATCTTTGGTATGATGCCAGAAGTTTCTGAACTCATAAACGAAAAAGTCGGAGTCCACATGTCTAGCGTAAACACAAACGCTCACTCTGACTTCGGAGACATCACTCGCCCAATGACAGATAGCGAACGCAATATCATGCAGAGCTATGTCAATCGTGGATACGAGCTTTTCACAAAGCGATGTGCCGACGGAAGAAAGATGAAGCAGGACTCTATAAAGGCTATTGCCGAAGGTAGAGTTTGGACAGGTAAGCATGCTAAGGCTATTGGTCTCGTTGACCAATTAGGAGGTTTGGAAGACGCTATCGCTGTAGCTAAGAAAAAAGCTAAAGTTAAAGAGTGCTCAATTATCTCTTATCCTAATCAGGGAACTATCTTTGACAACCTAATGAATGATGTTGTAGACACAGATTCATACGCCGACGCTAAGATGAAAGAGGTATTGGGTGAATACTATAATATGTTCAGCAACATTAAAAATGTAAAGGAAAGAACAGGCATTCAAGCAAGTCTTCCTTATCAAATGATGTTCAACCTATAATCAACAATAACATTTAACAAACTAATTATAAAATTCATTATTCAACGTGGAAGGTGATCTCATAAAAACATATCCTCTACTGACGCCATTATCATGGATATATGGGATGGTAACAGGAGTGCGAAACTTTATGTTTGAGACAGGAGTATTAAAGTCTAAATCTTACAATGTGCCAATCATCAATATTGGAAACATTACTGCTGGTGGCACAGGTAAGACTCCTCACACAGAATACCTAATACGTCTGTTGCAGGACTCCAATCAGGTTGCTGTTCTAAGTCGAGGATACAAACGTAAGTCGAGCGGGTTTATTATGGCTGATTCAAACATGCAAATGTCCAAAATCGGTGATGAGCCTTACCAGATGAAGAAGAAATATCCTAAGATTCACATGGCAGTTGATAAAAACAGGTGCCATGGAATCGAAAAACTTATAAGTCCGTCTGTTAAACCGGAAGTTGATGTTATCCTACTCGACGATGCTTATCAATATAGATATGTTCAGCCAGGAGTAAACATCCTGCTGATGGATTATCATCGACTTGTCTACTATGATAAGCTTCTACCAGCAGGTAGATTACGCGAATCAAAAAAGGGTATGAACAGAGCTGACGTAGTCATAGTTACTAAATGTCCTCCATACATTACCCCAATGGATAAAAGGGGCATCGAACGCTCATTATGTCTAGAGACATGGCAAAGGCTATTCTTTACAACCTTCAAGTATGGAGAGCCATATAAAGTTACAGACAAAGCAGAAACTATCAGTTTCGAAGAACTAAAGAGCCAAGATATACTACTTGTTTCAGGAATAGCTTCTCCTGAGCAACTAGAATATGATCTAAAGAAGTTCGACCTGAAGTTTACGTCTCTGCATTTTCCTGACCACCACAACTTCACATCTTCGGATATAAAGCAAATCAAGGAAAAAGCTAAGGACAAGATAATCCTTATGACAGAGAAAGATGCTGCACGAACTGATGGGCTTTTTGGTGATGATATAAATAAAATATACGCTATTCCTGTAGAAGTAGAATTTATGGGTGAAAAAGAAGGAAAGGATTTCAACCAGATAATCACTAGCTACATCAGCAAAAACTCAAGAAATAGCATACTTCTAAAAAATAAATAATAATGGAAGGAAAACTTATAATACTCGCCGCTCCATCTGGAAGCGGAAAGTCTACAATAGTAAAATATCTCATGGAGAATGAAGATCTCAATCTTCATTTCTCCATTTCTGCTACTTCACGTGCACCAAGAGGAACGGAAAAGAATGGAGTTGAATATTTCTTCATGACACCAGACGAATTTCGCAGTCACATAGAAGCAAATGACTTCATCGAATATGAGGAAGTTTACACCGACAAATTCTATGGCACTCTCAAATCACAAGTAGACAGTCAGCTTGCAACTGGTGAGAATGTCATTTTTGACGTTGACGTGAAAGGCGCCATGAACATTAAAAAGATGTACGGAAAACGTGCACTCAGCATGTTCATTCAACCACCAAGCATAGAAGAACTACGTACTCGACTCGAAGGACGCGGAACAGACACAGCAGAAGTTATAGAACAACGTCTTGCAAAAGCTGAATATGAGCTATCATTTGCAGATCAGTTCGACGAAATTGTTGTAAACGATAATCTCGAAATAGCTGAAGTAGAAGCAGAATCACTTATTGAAGATTTTTTGGACGAATAATATGGCAAAGACAGAAATAGCAACATTAGGTGAGTTTGGACTTATAAAACATCTTACAAAAAATATCGAACTTAAGAATTCCACTTCTTCTGTTGGTGTGGGCGATGATTGTGCTATCATCACTCCTTCTGCGGATATGGAAACACTCGTGACAACAGATATGCTTATGGAAGGTGTGCATTTCGACCTCACTTACATTCCTTTCAAACACCTTGGCTATAAAAGTGCACAGGTAAACTTTAGCGACATATATGCTATGGGAGGAATACCAAAGCAAATCACAGTAAGCATTGCCGTTGATAAACGTTTTGGAGTAGAAGACATGGAAGACTTCTACGAAGGACTTCTTGCCGCATGCGAACAGCACGGAGTAGATATCGTAGGTGGTGACACATGCTCATCAAGAACTGGTCTGGCAATAAGCATCACATGTATTGGTGAAGTAGAAAAAGGAAAGGCTATTCGTCGAAATGGAGCCAAAGAGACAGACATTATCTGCGTATCTGGCGACTTAGGTGCTGCATACATGGGCTTCCAACTTCTTGAACGCGAAAAGCAGGTCTACTACAAGCAGATTGAGTCTGCTAAAACAGATGCAGAAAGACTTGCCATAGCACAACCTGACTTCTCAGGCAGAGAATACCTTCTTGAACGTCAGATGAAGCCTGAAGCACGTCGCGACATAATTCTAAAACTTAAAGAACTCGGCATCCATCCAACAGCCATGATGGACATCAGCGATGGACTCAGCAGCGAACTTATG
>JAILIJ010000252.1 GCA_024695315.1 Bacteroidaceae bacterium | reverse complement strand
TATAATAAATAAAAGAAACTGACGTCCTATTGTTTTTCGTCATTTACCGTACGGACATAGTTTCTTACCCCACCTCCTTCGACAACGCTTCGTAACACCTTCGTATTTCCTTCGAATTACATCTTAAATTTCTCGATAACGAAAATCACTATTTTAATTATCAAATATTATCCTCATTACCTTTAGAAATCTTTGATGGCGATATCGTCAGATGAATGTACAAATATAATAAATTGAAAGGGCTATTTGCAAATTTTCCGTTCTAAAAAACGAAAGATTTAAGAAAGTTTAACTCTTAAAGTGTAAGCCGATGACAAGAAAGTATCAACTAAACAAGACACATCAATACTAAGTGTGAAAAATGCATTTTTAACATGAGAGGACAGTTGTCAAAATTATTTACTAATTAGATAATAATTTTGACATTGAAATCATAATCTGTTTTCATAAAGTCGAGAATACCAAATTAAATTTTCAATATTCTTATTTCAGCATTTGTCATAGACGTAATTTCTTTATGATTAACATTATGATAAACAGCCTGTAATATACGTAGCATAAAACCATGACTTACAACTAGAACATTTTTATTATCATAACGCGACTTTACAAATTCCAAAAAACTCTTAGCGCGAGAACGAATTGCAGGTAGAGACTCGACATCATCGGGCATTTCTATACCTTTTTCCTTATCGACAACAACCCCAGTAATACTTCCCCAATCTCTTTCCCTCAGCAACTTAGTATATACGACGGGAACATCAGGCAATTTTTCCAAAAGAATTTTTGATGTATCAACACATCTTTGCAGATCGCTACATAGACAAACATCAAAGGCTATAGAACATATTTGTTCTACAGCCTCTTTTGCTTGATCAATCCCTTTTTGAGTTAGCATCCCAGGCATGTGACCTTGGAGTATGTGTTTAACATTCTCTTCGGTTTCACCGTGACGTACTATATAAAGAGTAGTCATTTAATCGTTAAAATGGTAAATCGTCAGTTTGACTATCTGTACTTTCAAATGAAGTAGCAGAAGGTGCTGCTGGCTGTGATGCAAATGAATCAGCAGCTGGAACTTGAGATACTGGAGTAGCAGCTGGAGCACCTACAGAAAAAGGCTCAACCTTCCATGCACGAATATCATTATACCAACGGCCCTGATATTCACGAGCGTTTATATCAAAAGAAACAGTAAGTTCCTGACCATTCTGAATATTGAACTGCTTAATCTTATCCTCGCCCCACACATTGAAACAAATACGTTTTGGGTACTGTTCAGATGTTTCAAGTACATACTCCTGAGACATCCACATGTTTCCAGTTGTGCGTGACTGACCACTACGTGCTTCAAGTACGGCAATGATTTTACCAGATATTTCCATTTTTTATAGTTATATTAAATTAAATTTTCGTTTATAAAGATGCAAAAATACGATATTTTTTTTGTTTTCAAACCTACAATGAAAAATTAATATTTTTTTAGTTCTTTTTTTTACGTAATTCCAAAACAATTTATAACTTTGTGGAAAATATAATTAATTACCAAAAATGAAATTTAGCGTATCTAGTGCCACTCTCTGCAACAGAATGCAAATTATAAGTAGAGTGCAAAATTCAAAAAATTCTCTCGCAATTCTGAATTGCGTACTTTTCGAATTGAACGATGGAGTTCTCCGTTTAACTGCCTCTGACAGCGAGACAACTATCGAAACATCTATTCAAACAAACGAATGTGATGGTGATGGTATAATAGCTATAGACGCAAAGCAGCTCATCAATTCTATCAAGGAAATTCCTGAGCAGCCTATAACATTTGACATCAACGAGAATAATTTCGCTATAGAAATAACTTACCAAAATGGAAAGTATAATCTCATCGGACAAAATGGACATGAATATCCTCAGTTACACTCTTTAACTGACGTAAACAACACAATCTGCATACCAAGTGCTACTTTAGCTAACGGTATCTCTCGTGCTTTGTTCGCTACAGCTGAAGATGAACTTCGTCCTCAGATGAATGGTATTTATTTCGATATTTCATCTGACTACACAACTCTCGTAGCAAGTGACGGACATAAACTTGTTCGTAACAGAATACTATCAGTAAAGGGTGAACCTTACTCATTCAACCTTCCTAAGAAGCCAGCACTTATGCTCAAGACTATACTTCCTAAGGAAGAGAATAGCGCAATCATCAGTTTTAACGATAGAAATGCAAAAATAGAATTGACAGATTTCTCAATTAACTGTCGACTCATAGAAGGACGCTATCCTAACTACAATTCTGTTATTCCTACTGATAATCCTTTCAAAGTACGTGTTGATAGAGTTAATTTCATAAGCGCACTCAGACGTGTTTCTGTTTCTGCAAGCGCAAGCAGTTCACTCATCAAACTTCACGTAGAAAACAATACACTTACTACGTCTGCACAGGATATTGACTTCTCTACATCTGCAGAAGAACATATTATGTGCGAATACGATGGAGGACCACTAAGCATCGGTTTCAACGGACCTTTCCTTATTGACGTTCTCAACAGTATAGCTTGTCAAGATGTAATTCTTGAACTTGCTGATCCAAGCAGAGCAGGAGTAATAGTACCAGCTGAGCAAGAGGAGGACGAAGACGTTATCATGTTGCTCATGCCAATGATGTTACAAGACTAAATATGAAACTGAAATTAAAGAATCCAATAGTTTTCTTTGATTTAGAAACTACAGGCGTTGATGTAGCAAAGGACCGTATAGTGGAACTTTGCTACATCAAAGTTTTTCCTAATGGTAACGAAGAATCAAAGAATATGCGAATAAATCCAACTGTCCACATTCCAGAAAATACAACTGCTATTCATGGAATTTCCGATGAGGACGTGAAGGATTGCCCAACTTTTGCACAAATAGCTAAGAGCCTACAACAAACACTTGAAGGATGCGATCTGGCTGGGTTTAACTCAAATAGGTTTGATATTCCATTATTAGTTGAGGAATTTCTTAGATGTGGTATTGATTTTGATTTGACAAAACGCAAGTTTGTAGACGTTCAAAATATATACCACAAATTGGAGCAAAGAACACTTATCGCAGCATACAAATACTATTGCGGAAAAGACCTTGAAAATGCTCACTCTGCAGATGCAGACACAAGAGCTACTCTTGAGGTTTTGGAAGCTCAACTGGATAAATATCCAGAAGTACTGAAGAATGATATCGAATTTCTCGATGAATTCTCTAAGATGAATAAAAACGTAGATTTCGCAGGAAGAATCATCTATAACGAGAATGGAGAGGAAATATTTAACTTCGGTAAACACAAAGGAAAACTTGTTAAGGAAGTGCTGAAAAAAGAACCGAGTTTCTATAATTGGATGATGATGGGAGATTTCGCACTCAATACAAAACAAGTACTTACAAAAATTCGTCTAAGAGAACAATATAAGTAATATGCTTCAAGGAAAAAAAATCGTTCTTGGTATAACCGGTAGTATTGCAGCATACAAATCATGCTTGATAATACGGCAACTGATAAAAAAAGGAGCTGAAGTACAGGTAGTCATAACACCAGCAGGAAAAGAGTTCATAACTCCGATAACTCTATCTGCTCTGACACACAAACCTGTAATAAGCGAATTCTTTAGCCAAAAAGACGGCACTTGGAATAGTCATGTGGATCTTGGTTTATGGGCTGATGCTATGCTCATAGCTCCAGCAACCGCAAGTACGATTGGTAAGATGGCCAACGGAATAGCCGATAATATGTTGATTACCACATATCTTTCTATGAAGGCACCGGTATTCATAGCACCTGCTATGGATCTAGATATGTATGCACACCCATCAACTCAAAATAATCTTAAAACTTTAATGAGTTATGGAAATCATATTATAGAACCTGGAACGGGTTTTCTTGCAAGCACACTCGAAGGAAAAGGGCGAATGGAAGAACCAGAAAATATCGTTAAAAAACTCGAGGAATACTTCGAAAAAATCGAGAAAAAAAATAATGATATGACTGGAAAAAAAATTCTTATAACAGCAGGACCTACTTACGAAAAAATTGATCCAGTAAGATTTATTGGGAACTATTCTTCCGGGAAAATGGGACTTGCTCTGGCAGAAGAATGCGCAAAAAGAGGGGCTAATGTTCAATTAGTATGCGGACCTATATCTGCAAAAATAACTAAAGAATACGAGAACATACATCGTATAGACGTCGAAAGCGCAAAACAGATGTATAAACAATGTATTAGACTATACCCAGAAATGGATGCGGGAATTTTATGTGCTGCAGTAGCGGATTTCGCACCCGAATCTATAGCTGACAAAAAAATAAAAAGGGAAGGGAATGACTTAATTATAAGACTAACACCTAATCCCGATATTGCGGCTTCACTTGGTAAAATAAAAAAAGATAATCAAGCACTTGCGGGGTTTGCACTTGAAACGAATGACGAAGAAGTAAATGCGGAAGGCAAACTTAAAAGGAAGAATTTCGATTTCATCGTACTTAATTCCTTAAAAGATAAAGGCGCATGCTTCCAAACAGATACTAATAAGATAACAATTATTAAAGCGTTAGAAGCAGAAAATGATAGTGGTAAATTAACAAAAATAGAATATCCACTAAAACTAAAATCTGAGGTTGCTACAGATATTATCGACAATCTACTGGATGTTCTTAATAAAAAATAAATCCTATTATGCGTAAGTTATCTATCTTTTTATTGATTATTACCATAAACCTGGTAAACACTTTTACAAAGTGGAAGACTTTTGCTGACTCTAAATGTGCAGC
>JAILIJ010000233.1 GCA_024695315.1 Bacteroidaceae bacterium | reverse complement strand
ACACTTTAAGAGTTAAACTTTCTTAAATCTTTCATTTTGTACTTTAGAAAATTTGCATTTCGGAATGAAAAATATTATATTTGACCATTCATCTGACGATGTCGCTGAGTGGTCGATTTTCTTTGGGATGAGAATAAAGATTTTTCAATTAGAAATTGATTTTCATCATAGAAGAAAATTAGTATATGTTCCGAAGGAATTACGAAGGGTTTACGAAGCGTTGTCGAAGGAGGTGGGGTAGAAAAGTATGTCCGGACGTAATTAACCTAAAATGTGAAACGATAAATTTAAGCAAATTTGTTTACTTTTTTTCGATTCGTTTTCTAGGTTGTATATCCTATGATTTACATGTTCGTGAGGATGATTTGGGCTTTTAAGAAAGTTGACTGCTTATTACTCCTTTTTACCTTCTTTTAAGGGAATCTTTGAGAGAATAAATTACTTCTTATGATACAAACATATTATCAGTTTTAATTCTATGAGACACAGCATTTTATTTTTATTGGGTGCTTTCTGTTTTGCGTCTGTAACGGCTCAAAACTTGGTTCCGAATGGGAAAATTATCTCTCCTACGGATAAGAATATTCAATATGTTGGACGTGTGAGTATGAAAAATCCTAATGCTCCCGTGTGGACTTATCCTGGAGTACAGATACGTACAGGCTTTACTGGTACTTCGCTAAAAATGATTGCTAAACCTAATAGTGGGTATTTTATGGCACAGATAGATGGAAGTGAAGCTTTTAAGGTTTGTTTTAATTCGAAAAGGGATAGTATTGTTACTCTGGCTGTAGCTCTTCCTGAAGGAACGCATCAGGCAAAATTGATGTATATTAGTGAAGGGTATGACCGAAGACCCGAATTTCATGGTTTTATCGTAGATAAAGGACATACTCTTGCTCCTGCTCCAGTTTTGCCAGAGAGATGTATTGAATTTATTGGTAATAGTATAACATGTGGGTACGGTGTGGAGTCAACTAATCCTAAAGATCCATATTTTGAAGAAACGGCTAACCACTACTACACTTATGCTGCTCGTGCGGCTGAGGCCCTTGATGCTCAAGCTATGGTCGTAGCACGTTCTGGAATTGGAGTTTATCGTAACTACAACGGTCCTCGAACGGGTGATAAGATAAACATGAATACGGAGTATACTCATACTCTTTTGTATGACGATAAGGAAACTTGGGATTTTAATCGATTTACTCCACAAGTGGTTTGTATAAATTTGGGTACTAATGATACATCCACTTCCGGTGCTGACGAGAAGTTGCTTACTAATGGTTACAAGAAACTCCTTGGACAGGTAAGGGAACATTATCCTAATGCCAAAATTGTGTTCCTCTGTGGTTCTATGATGAACGGAAAGGACTTGGCATTGGCACAAAAATGTATGGATAAGGCTGTTAAGTATGCTCAAGAGAATGGAGATAGCGAAGTCTATCGATTTGATTTCACTCCTCAGGATGGTAGTCTCAAATATGGAGCTTCGTATCATCCAAGTTTTTGGCAGCATGAAAAGATGGCCGGAGAGCTCGTGGCATATTTGAGAGTATTGATGGGGTGGATGTAAGGAGTTAATTCTCATTCGTAAAACACCTTTATGCCCCCCATAGGCTATTATGGGATGGCTATACGACATAAAAAAGTGTGATTTTTATTCATTCGTTTTGAATTGCGTCAAACAACCATTATCTTTGTAAAAAACTAGCATAAGATGAAATGTAATTTATTATCCTTTGCTTTATTCTGTTCGATTGCTGGAATACTTACATCATGTAACGGTTCTGGAAAAAAAACAGATAAAGATTCTATTAATATTATCAGCGTTGATACTCTACCTGGTATCAATGAGGTGGAGGGCGTTGCTGGAGACGGCACGTCTATGAATCAGCTTGAACTGATAACTAAAAGTGGAGATACGATTTATGTGTCCACACCTGATGAAATGATTATGGGAGGCGTAAATGTCGGTGACAATATTAGCGTGGTTTATTTCTCTAATAAGGATGAAAATGTTGCAAATGTTGCAGTCAATCTTTCTGCATTACAACATGTTTGGACGCAGAAGGCACTCGATGGACATTCTCAAAGTTTGGAACTCGACAAAAATGGCGTCGCAATAACATATAACATGAAAATCGAGTACAATGCCTGGGAATTTAAGGATGGGTTCTTGTTATTGTATTCTCCTAAAAATATTGCTAGCGAGAAGGGAAATGTTGTGGATACTTTCCAAATAATTCATCTTTCGGACACAGAACTGGTCTTGGCTAATCATGATATCGAGACCATTTTCACTATGGATAATTAGTAGATGGGGTAATTCGGGTGTTTATATGCTAACTTGATGCTGACCGTTTTTAACTTCTTCTATTTCATGTTTATAATATCAGTATGAACGAATTTGTTTTATAACTTGATTATATATTTAAATCGTATATTTATTATTTATTATCTATGAAGAAAATACTTTTTTTACTATCTTTCTTTGCACTATGCACAGCTAATTCTTTTGCTGCAGGTAAGAAGAATCAACAGAAAACTGACCGAGAAGTATGGGTTGATATTATGTACCAGATGGCTGAGCCTGTCATGAAGAATATGGCGGAGGGTAAGCTACAGCAGGTTATGGATACTGCTAATGGTTGTAAGAATCTTGAACTTTCTCCTACATGGGATAAAAGAAATAAGAAGGTGGCCTATATGGAGGCTTTCGGACGTCTTTTGGCTGGACTTGCTCCATGGCTCAATCTACCAGATGACGATACTCCAGAAAGTGCAAAGCGTAAACAGCTACGCGAATGGACTCGTAAGGCAATTATAAATGCTGTCGATCCTAATAGCCCTGATAGATTGGGATGGGAGAGTGGTGGACAGACTCTCGTTGACGGTGCCTATGTTGTGGAAGGACTTTATCGTGGATATGACTCTCTTTGGGTGCCACTACCACAGGAAACTAAGGATCTTTATATAAAGGAAATTAAGGGACTCAGACGATATGACCCTCCATATACAAACTGGTTCTTGTTCGTTGGAATGGAGGAGAGCTTCCTTATGTATGTGGGAGCTGATTATGATGCTTTCCGTATCAAGACTGCTATGAGCAAGGTAGAGGAATGGTATATTGGCGATGGTATATATAGCGATGGACCTTCTTTCGCCTTTGACTACTACAATTCTTTTGTTATTCAGCCTATGTATCTTGAGTGTCTAGAGATGATTTCTGCTCGTCAGGGTCGTAACTCTTACCTTATTCGTTCTAAGGATTCTAAGCGTAATACAGCTAATAATCGTGTTAATGAGGTACGTAAACGTATGCAGAAATGGAGTGTCATACTTGAGCGTTTCATCTCTCCTGAGGGTACTTTCCCTGTTGTAGGACGTAGTATTCCTTATCGTATGGCTGTTCTTCAACCTCTTGCTCAGCTGGCTTGGCGTAAGCAGCTTCCTAAGGAATTGCATAATGGTCAGGTGCGTGCCGCTATTACAGCTGTGGCTAACCGCATGTTTTATGGACAAGTAGAAAATCCTTCTAAGAAGGCTTCTCCTCTTTCTAAAAATTATAATGAGGGCGGATTCTTAACTATCGGATTCGTAGGCCCACATCCTAATGTGGCTGACTGGTATACTAATAACGGTTCTCTTTATATGACTTCACTTGCTTTCATGCCTCT
>JAILIJ010000230.1 GCA_024695315.1 Bacteroidaceae bacterium | reverse complement strand
GATAAGTAAGCGCACATTGAACTATGACATAAAAGAAATGCGTGAGTTTTATCATGCACCTATAGAAGCGTACCCTATAGCAGGCACGAGGTGTTACTATCGCTATTCTGATAGAAATTTCTCCATATATAATGTTGAACTATCTGTGTCTGATGTCGATAAACTAAAGTCAACGATAGATATTCTTGACCGTTTTAGAGGTTCTGCGTCGTTTGAGTGGCTTGAAGATATAATATCAAATTTAGAGTGCCGTTTCGGGTTAAAGTCAAATGCGGAACATCTTGTTTATTTTGAGCAAAATGAACAATTAAAAGGGCTTGAGCATTTGGCATACGTTATTGATGCTACTATTAATCATGAATCATTAGATGTGCTTTATCAGACTTTTAACGGAAAAGAAATGAATATGACGCTTCATTGCCTCGATGATGTTCTCGTCAGATGTTGCGTAGCTCATACGGAAGCACTCAGGTGGCTTGTTACGTCCTCAACACAGTCGCCTCCGCAGAAATAGACGCTCGACAGCGAACCCACTATCTCGCTGTACTGATAGCCGTATGACCTGCAGCGAGAACCTAATATATTGTCGATAACAGGACCCGCAAAACGGGAAAAATGCTCTCTCACATGAAATATTCCACCAAAAAGGGGTGATTTTCTCAGATTTTATGTTTATATTTGCCATGCCATTGATGATTTTGCTTGTCTTGAAACGCAGCACTAAGGTAAGTGAAAAATCTGACATGACAAAATCCTGGGCAACTTTTTGTTGCTCGGGAACTTGTAAAGATAGTTAAACTAAAGTGCTGCGGAATTTAGGAAGTCGTTTGTTAGTGATAATTGGTTAATGATGAGCGCTAAATAATGAAAATAATATTCTTGTGCGATAATAAGATATGTTGGTATGATAAATCGTTTTATATTTTTTTTGAACTTCTTTTTATTTTTTACGCTTGGCATATTTGCCCAAAATTCAATTTCTGTAGAAAATAATATTTTGTACACAAATGCGATAGTCTTTTGTAATGGAACACACCATAATATTAAATCATTAATTGATACTGGATCTTCTGTGTGCTTGATTGATTCGACTTATGCCGTGGATTCATGTAATATTGTATTAAATGAATCTAATTTGAAGTTGGGTAACACAGCCGGAAAATATATTAAGTCATTTATTTTTGATTTGGATAGTATATCTTTATCTGGAATTACATATTCAAAGATACGTTGTGTAGTTGTAGATTTGGCTTCAAAAGGTCATAATGCACCTGCTTTTGTCTTAGGTGGTGATATTTTGAAAAGGGAGCTGTGGAAATTTGATTTAATAAATGGGATTATGTCGCAAAGTGAAATGCCTATAAAAAATGTTCAAAGTACATTGAAATGGAAGAATCATGATGATTACTCCGATGCTTTTTTGAACTCTATTTACTTTAAAGGTAAGATTGCTGGAAAAAAAATATCACGTATTCTTTTTGATACTGGCTCTAGTAGAAATGAAATTCCATTGGAGTTTGATATTGAACATACAAGACAAGTAGATGTTAAAATTGGTGATGTCGCTCAAATCTTAACTATTAAGAATGCTTGTTTGTGTGAAAATGTTGACCTTGAAATCGCTGATGTTTTGTGCAATGTCAATTTTATTAAGATTGATACAAAATATCCACGTGTAAATATTAACTTCCTTCATGATAAGTCTTTTGTGTTGGATTATAAAAAGAAAACTTTATATATCTTAAAGTAAATCCATTTATGGTAGTATTTACATTCCTATTTTGTTAAATACCCGTTTTATATGCGTTAAAACGGTTGCTCTTGCGGTATAGGAAAATGTGAGTATGGAAAGCGAATTGTAATTTATGAAGTGAAATTTGTATTTGACCATGTTCGTGTTCAAGTTGCATTACCGTGAGGGTGTGTCAAAATTCGTATTCATGACTTTATAACTATCAAACGGTAATTTGGATATCCTCTAAAATTAAAGAAAAAAGCCATTTCTTGACTCTAAAATGAGTTTAGAAATAGCTTTTCCATATTGGAACGTTTCAATCTGTAAGATTTTAAATGACATTTGCATTTTGAGGCACCCTCATTCGTTGCATCCCAATATGCTCTGAAGATAATTTATATTGCGAATCACTAGTGTCCGGTTAAAAATCTCACCAAAACAAAAGTTGTATTGCAAGCTGCTTGTCGTAACCATGACAAACTGAATAGAAGGGGTCTTGGTATGCTGTTTGCAATAAAAATAATGCGTCATTCTTATTGGCCAGTTCCAATTCGTATGACTTGTCGACACGTCTGCGCCCACAAATTACTACAAACTCCGATTTGGAAGATCTAAGAAACCTCACAAGTTTCCTGACTTCCTCCGTTCTTCCGATTATATTTCTGTATGCCATAACAACGAATTTTGATGGTGCTAAGGTAGAACTTTATATTTGAAAAGTTATGTAAAAATCAGCCATTTCAACATTTTTTTCTTAAAAACGGCTGATTTTGGAAGATCGTATTAACCCATAGCAAAAGAATCTGCCTGTTTCTCTTTTAACTGAAACTAATTATGACTCGTTAAGATTTTTTTTCGACTTATATTTGTTGAAAAATAACACATTCTGCATGAAAAAAGTGTAAAAGGAACGTAAAGTCAGAAGAAATAATTAACTCGGTAAACATTATTTGCAGAACGTATTTTTTTAGGTTATGTTTTCCCCGGGACATACTTTCGATATAGAGGCGTTTATTTATCCTAACAAGTGCAACATAGGGTTATTGCCACAGAAGAGCTTACAGAGCCTATAAACGGCCAAAAACGACA
>JAILIJ010000122.1 GCA_024695315.1 Bacteroidaceae bacterium | reverse complement strand
TGTACACCCCACTTTATTATCTCATCGATAATGATACGTACTATAACGGCGGCGGGACTGGTTCTTCTGACGTGGCTAAATATTGGCGCATACGTTCTGGTATCAAGCAGGAAGATACAGCTCTGAACACAGAAATGAACCTCGCTCTTGCACTTCAGGCACACAAGGATGTCAATTCTGTAGATTTTGAAACTATCTGGGGACAAGGACATACTGAAGCCGAGGACGAAGGTAGCGCCTCAAGCAACTTCATAGCATGGGTAAAGGAATGTGCTGCTAATGCAGAATCAACAAGTATTGAGGCTCTTTCTGAGCAAACAACAAGCGGAGACGAGGCGATATACGATCTTCAGGGTCGACGCATCAAAAATATTACACAGAAAGGTATATATATAATAAATGGTAAAAAAATCGTAAAATGATGAATCTTCATGAAATGAATTAACATTTGAAAAGTTCCCCTTATTACATCTTCGTCCCCTACATGATAGTATTTCTGTAGGGGGCACAATAAAAAAGCGTGATGTTCGTCACGCTTTTTTTATTTCTTAATTGGTCAATATTATAAAGGACGATTATTTATTGCGGAATAAGCGCATAATCGCAAAGCATACAACAGCATAAGCGTCTCCCTACATTTTTTCTCGAAACTCAGACGGCGAAATCCCCTCATTCTGTTTGAAGAAACGGCTAAAAGAAGCCTGTTCAGAGAACCCAAGCATGTTAGCAATCTGCTGGACGCTCTTCTGTCTATTGTGGTTAAGCATCCACTTCGCCTCGACAAGAATATATCGGTTAATCCATTCTGAAGCCTTTATGCCCGTCGTTTCCTTGATAATAGTTGCAAAATACTTAGGCGTCAGACAGAGGCGCTTAGCGTAGAAAGACACCTCGTGCGACTCGTGATAATGATTGATAACATCATTATAGAAACGCTCAAAAAGTTCCTCATGTAACTTGTTTGGACGAGAAAGGTCAGGATAATTGTTCCTTATAAAATGATCGCCCAATGTTGCAATAATCTGGCAAAGCGAAGCAATCAAATCTGAACGTTTTGGATTTTCCGACATAGCTAAGCATCCCATCAAACGAAGGCTATACTCCATAACCTTATACTCATGTCCTTCAAGATGTAATATAGGCGCGGTAAACAAATAATGATATTTTCCCAACACCCCCTTCATCAACAACTCATGGAAGAAAGATTTTGTAATAAATACAGATATGGCAGAATAGTCTGGACTAACATACCTATGCGACATGACATGATCTGGTAGCAGCCAACATATATTACCTTCTCCAAAATATGTGTCATGATAATCATATTGTCCAAGAGTATAACCGCTCTTGCACAATCCGAAGTAAAAATACATGGAATGGTATTCCTCGTTCATTGGGGGCATGAAAAGTACATCCTCAATCACGAGAATATCACTCTTCATTCTACCTTCCATTACTTGTCTATAAACATCTTCTTTTTCGTATTCTGTCATATACTATTTCTTTGTAAGCGCACAAATGTATACAATATTTATGATATTATTTTCAATAATTCGACCTTTCGTTAAAAAAAATCATCTTTTAGTTATCGAGAATCAAGAATAATCCCTATATCTTTGCATCAGAAAATTAAAAGAAATGACAATTCGTTGTCAAATCAAAAAATTAAACGTCGAGTTCACTACTAAAAACTTCAATCTTGAGGTTACAGTTACATGAACAAGACTTTGCAATTCAAAAGGAAATGCCGTAAAAAGCGTCCTTGCATAATAAAAGACTTAAATAAATAGAGATGGATTAATTGATTATAATATTTTCCCTTAAATTTTTCGATTGATTATAATTTCTCACACATTTTTGTTCGGAAAATGTTTGAGAGGAATTAAGGAGGAAGCCCGACGTTGATGTCGTGCTTTCTTTTTTTGTTAATATCTGTCCTTTTTGTGTTAACTAATAATAGCCCACAAAAAGGAAATAATGTTAAATGATTATAAGGCGGATATTCTGGAGTTTGCAGCTCAAAAAAAGGCGAAAATCTACTCTATAATGACTATAAAAAACCATTCGGTAGACGGAAATCATCGGTTTTTACTCACGTATAGGTATAGAAATAGAGAATAAAGAGTAAAAAAGTGAGATAAATGAGTACTTCCCCACTCTTTTTTTTCATCAAAAAAGGGTATTGCACGAACGCATGAAAGGCTGTACCTTTGCAAAAATTTTTGAATAAAACATTTTTGATAAAGATAATCAACAGTTTATGCAAAATCACAAACCGTTACTTCTCTGTTCTTTCCTTGCGGCTGCAAGTGCTATACAAGGACAGATGCTGCCTATTGACAGCGCCATCCGAGAAGGCCATTTGAACAATGGACTTTCTTATTATATCCGTCATAACGACCAGACTCCGGGACAGGCAGATTTCTATATAGCTCAACGCGTAGGGTCTATTCTTGAAACCCCAGAACAAAGGGGATTAGCACATTTCCTGGAGCACATGGCTTTTAACGGAACGAAGCATTTCCCAGACGGAAATGGAGGCGAGCGTTCTATACGCACATGGTGCGAACGTAACGGCATAAAATTTGGGGCTGACCTAAATGCTTCAACATCTATCGACCAAACGATTTACAACATAGGAAGTGCACCAGTAACAAAGGAGGGAGTGGTAGACACATGTCTGCTCGTTCTTCGCGACTGGAGCAATTCGCTTCTGCTTAATGATGCTGAGATTGACCACGAACGTGGGGTCATACGCGAGGAATGGAGAACAAGACGCAGTAACATGGCCATTTCAAGACTCATGGAAGAAGCCTTGCCTGCAATATATAAAGGATCAAAATATGAAGACTGCCTCCCTATAGGACATATTGAGGTGGTTGACACATTCCATTATGACCAGCTGAGAGACTACTACAAAAAATGGTACAGACCAGAACTGCAAGCCATAATCGTAGTCGGAGACGTGGATGTGGACGCTATAGAAGCAAAAATTAAGGATCTGTTCAAGGATATACCTGCCACAAAGATTTCTGACAATAAACCAGAACGAATATACTATCCTGTGTCCGACAATAAGGACATGATTGTCTATACAAAAACTGATGACGAACAGCCTTCAATACTCTTCTCATTATATATGAAAAGGGATGCTGAACCAAGGGAAACAAGATGCTCCAGACAGGCATTTATAGACGGATATAAGTCTCGATTAGCTATGTTCATCCTCCGTCAAAGACTGGCAAACCTGCCTAAACAGGTCAACCCTAAGCTCATGACTGTAAGCTGCCGAGACAATAATTTCTACATTTCAACAGAAAAAGATGCCTTCACACTCAGCATCGGACTTCTTCCTGAAAAGCCTAAGGAGGGTATCGAGGCCGCTATTGAGGTGGTGGAAAAGGCACGACAGTTCGGATTTACAGAATCGGAACTCGAACACGCCAAGATTCAATATGCCGTAAGTATCGAGCATAGAGTGGACAACAAAAACAAAACAAGAAACAGAGAATACGTGGGACGCATCCTTAAGCATTTCTGCTCTAAGGAGCCTCTTATGGATATTGAATACGAGGCAGAACTTGAGGCAGAATTGGCCAAGACGGTTACTCTACAGGATGTGAACGAGGTGATAAAGGATATCGTGACAGACCAAAACCAAGTGTGCATCGTGTTTGGACCTACATACTACGGAACGGACGAGAACGGCAACCGCAAACCCTATAGCCTACCATCGAAGGAAGACTTTAAGAACTGGATTGAAACTGCCCAAAAGAAGGAATATGAAAACGACAACAAGAACGAGGTTATCGACGTAACATTCATCAAGAAAGCTCCTAAGGCTGGAAAGATTGTTTCTAAGAAAACTTCCACAAACGGATATACTGAATATCTTCTTTCAAACGGCATTACCGTTCATGCTCGACCTTCAGAGATTGAGAAAAACAGACTTACAATCAACATGTTCCGATTGGGAGGACAGTCACTCTACCCTGACGAGGATGCTGCCTCGCTACATTACCTCGCAAGCGTGATACGAGAAAGTGGAGCTTCTGACTTCGACTTTCTCACTCTCGAAAAGAAACGTAGAGGAAAGGCCTTACGCGTAACTCCTTATATAGACTCCGAAGAGGAAGGCGTAAAAGGTGTATGTGCTGCCAGCGACCTAAAGACATGGCTCGAAGTCAATTATCTGTACCTCACGCAACCACGCCGAGATGACGATATTTTCAAGAGTATTATAGATAGACAGCGCGCATTGTTAAAAAATAGAACGGCAAATCCAAATGTCATATATAAGGACACGCTACGACGCGTTCTCTACGGAGATAACAAGAGTACTCAACCTATAACTGAGGAAAGGTTAGCCGAAGTGTCTAACGACCGTATCTACGAGATATATAAAGAGAGATTTTCCGACCTGTCAGGTATGCAGTTGATGATTACCGGAGACATTCGCGAAGAGGAATTCGAGGAACTCATCTGCAAATATGTGGCTTCTCTTCCAGGCAAGAAGGTCAAGAAGGGGCCTTTCACACGAACTGACAAGCCTGGCAAAAACCTAAATGACATACGCCGAGGCCAGGAGACTCATATCTTCACACTCGACAAGGCTACCCCATCGGCTCTCACAAATATCGTCTATACTGCCGATATTCCTTTCACGACGGAGACAGACTTGAAGATTGACGTTCTCTCACAAATCATGAGGGCTATTTATACCGATAAGGTACGCGAAGAAAAGGGAGGCACTTATGGCGTTTCAGTCAGCAGCCAATGCTGGAAATACCCTAATGACGCCTGTTCAATGACCATCAATTTCAGATGCGCACCCGAAAAGTACGAGGAACTCATCCCTATTATTGATGAACAGCTACAATTGATGGCTAAAAACGGTCCAACAGAGGAACAACTCAATAATGTTAAGGAGTATGAACTGAAGAACTACGATAGGGCTATTCTAACCAACGGATGGTGGGAATATGTGCGCTATCATGAGCTACACGATGGCATAGACTTCGAAAAGGACTACGTTAGTCTCGTAAATGCACTTACTCCGGAGTCTATTCGCGACTTCTGCAAACTGCTTCTTGACGGAAAGAATAGAATGCAGGTGACAATGAAATAAATATACGAAACGTTTGGGATGCAATGAGACGGGGGCTCTTTGCATCCTACGTCATACAAAACAGGAAGAACCACCTCTTTTGAGGGAAAAAAAGCCGCAAAGAGTTAAACTTTCATAAATCTATTATATACATATCAATATTATAAGGCAAATACGAGGAAAACTCATTATATTTGACCGCGAAATATGGGTGTATCTAACATCTTCTTTTCATCTTTCAAAACGGATAAAAACATGGTACTTTTATATCATTTCATATCTGTAAAACAATACGAAGGTGATACGAAGGAGAAACGAAGGTGAATCGAAGGATTTTTAGGGGATTTTTTGATGGTACAACTCATAAAAAACAAATGACAAAATAATATCATATCATATTTAAAATTTTAATAAAAGAAAGAATCAGCCTCCAATTCTTTTGCTCTTTTCAAGCAATAATTGCACAAATGCGGATTCTACATTTAATTATGAAAAAAGCTCTTTTAATGATAGCTCTATGCTGCGGCATTTCTGCCTCTGCAGCAGACGACAAGGTCATGACACAACAGCCTGACGGCACTTATGTCATCAATTCCACTACCCTATGTAACGTACGCGGATATCGTGCTACAACACCTGTAGAAGTGTACATACAAAAGGGCAAAATTGTCAAGGTTGTTGCTCTACCTAACAAGGAGACAAAGCAGTATTTCGAGAAGATTACTACTGGCCTTCTCCCACGATACACAAGTCTTAAAGTTGCCAAGGCTAAAAGACAGGCTAAAGTCGAGACCGTAGACGCTTGTACTGGTGCTACCTTCAGCTGCAAAGCTGTCCAGAAGAACATTAGCGCAGCTTTAGACTACTATGAAGCAAACAAATAATACAGTTCAACAATAATTATGGGGGCATATCGGTAAATACTGGTATGCCTTTTTCATGTTTAGGACCTATAAACATGATTTTTATTTATACTACAACAAATAAAAAGTCTCCACTTTTCATTTTATACATTCCTTTTTTCTATATTTGCACAAGGAAAATAACTTAACAACACAATTTGATAATATGAACAGTTTATTCATCGGAAATCTTGGAGGAGGCGAACTCCTTATTATTCTGCTGGTAGTGCTCATCTTCTTTGGAGGCAAGAAAATTCCTGAACTCATGAACGGTTTAGGCAAGGGCGTACGCTCCTTTAAGGACGGAATGAAAGAGGTTGATGACAGTCTAAATACAGACAAAGAAGAAAAGAAACCAACATCCGAGGAGAAGGAAAAGTGACATTCTGGGACCATCTTGATGTGCTGAGGGCCTCGATTATGAGATGCCTGGTTATCGTAACAGCACTTACCATAATCGCCTTTATATTCAAAGACGAGGTGTTCGATATTGTAATGGCTCCCAAAGAGGGACATATAAGGCTGATAAATACAGGACTGGCAACACAATTCGTCACCCACGTGACTGTTTCTATATATACAGGCCTACTGGCAGGATTACCATATATTCTTTACGAAGTATTCAGATTTATATCTCCAGCCCTCTACAATTCAGAAAAGAGAGTCGTAACATGGGTTGTTCTATCAAGTTATTTCCTGTTCATGGCAGGAGTGGCTTTCAACTATTTCGCAGTATTTCCAACAACGATAACTTTTTTGGGAAATTATCAGGTCGACACACAAATTGAAAACCTGATTTCTCTGGAATCTTACATAGACACATTGCTGATAATGTCCATAACACTTGGTTTAGTGTTCGAAATTCCAATATTAAGCTGGATGTTAGGCAAAATAGGATTGGTAAAAAAGGACATGATGAGAGAGTATAGAAGACATGCTATAGTGGCAATACTTATCATAGCTGCTATGGTTACTCCTACCTCCGACGCCTTCACTTTGGCCATCGTATCACTACCCATGATATTACTTTATGAGTTTTCCATCTTATTAGTACACAAGTAATGTGCATATTTTTCTTATTATTTGCCTGATTAGGCTAAACGACAAACTTTTTTTTATATTTATGCAAAAAGTTTCACTTTTTCTTTGTCAGTAAATAATAAAAATATAACTTTGCATTATAAAAATCATAATTATAAGATAATTAAAAGATTTTTGGGAAGGATGAACATTTTTTCATGGGCTGGCAGGCATAGTGATTATGGTTGCCAGTTTTTTATTTTAAATAAATCTTTCACTTAACATCATGACATATTTTATCTCTTTAGGACCAGGAAATGAAGATATGCTAACTCAGGAAGCTATCGACATAATTAAAAAATCTGACACTATTATCGTTCCTGGAACACGTACAAGGGCGATTATAGAGTCGCTAAGGCCTACTGGCAAGATTATGGATATGTTTGTCCCTATGGCAAATGATAGAACTCTGGCAAACGATATCTACGATAATATCTACCATTTCATATCAAAGAATTCTAATCAAGAAATAGCCGTTGCCGTCGAAGGCGACTGTAGCATATATGCATCCATTCATTATGTGATGGACAGGCTTACAAGCAACGGCCATAAGGTAAAACAAATTGCCGGAATACCAAGTTTCATAGCAGCTGCGGCCATGGCAGGCATTTCACTCGTTTCACAACAGGATTCTTTGACTATCTTGCCAGGAACACTTGAATCAGAAAAACAACTTACCGACACAACCATCGTCATGAAACTCTCCAAATGTGCCGATTTCGTCAAAAGATTGATTGAGGAACACCTGGACGATAATATGTATTCTTTCCACTATTTCGAGAATGTTTCCACACCACAGGCCATATACAATTGTAATACTAATCAAATCCTTACCATGGCATTCCCCTATTTCTCTCTAATGATTATAAAGAGAAATTATAACGAGGACATAATGCTTAATAAAAATGATTAAGGAGCATTTAAAACATTTAGCGAACATCAATAAAATAAAAGAGAGCCTTTGTCATTTCTGACAAAGACCCTCTTAATATAAAATTAAATAATTGTTGTCAATTATACCATGAGAGCTGCAACAAGTGCAAGGATAGCGTAGAACTCAGGAAGGGCTGCATAGATCATTGTGTTAGTCTGAACATCATGACCCTGTGAAAGGCCCTGAATACCTGCAGCACAAACCTTACCCTGACGAATAGCAGAGAAAAGACAAGTGATACCAACTCCAAGTCCAATACCAAACATGAGAGGACCATTAGCAGGATCCTCAAGCTTGCCCATAGTCATAAGGAATGCTACGAAACCATAAAGACCCTGAGTAGCTGGGAGTGCAGAGAGCACCATATAACCAGAAGACTTAGAAGGGTCCTTCTTAAGAGCACCTTCAGCTGCTGTACCTGCGATAGTAGTACCATAACAACTACCGATACCGGCAAGGCCAAGCATAAGGCCAAGACCGAGATAACCAAGAATTAAATCCATAATATTTTCTTTTTTATTTGTTATTAATTATTTTTTACTTTTGAACCTTATAAGGGTTATATCCTGTTCCCTTACCATCAAAACCGGCATTTTTGAAATACTCCACAAAGTTAAGACGCAATGGGTGTACAAATGCTGAGATAGCAGACATCAACAGGTTGAAAATATGTCCTATGACATAAATTATGACAGCAGGAATAATCATAGCTCCACCATCCGCTCCTACCATATCACCTATCATATTGAAGGCTCCTCCAAGCATACCTCCAGCGAGGCAAAGGGCATAGAGACGGATATATGAGAGGATATCACCAAGAAGGCCTGATGCCATGTTATAGGTATCATAAAGGCCTGCTAGTGGATTAAGGATGATGCCAAGGACTGGTTTTGAAGCCAAACGAGCCATATTGTTAAGCAGGAAGATGCCAAGAGCACTTACCGCACCGATACATATAAGTACTAATTCTGTAGCCTGTTCTGTCAACGCACCTGCCATAGCGAGAATGCCCGTAATGACTCCTCCAACCAACAAGATTACCCAACCCCATGTGCCAAGATGATTCTTGAGTCCTTCTTTCTTTGTGAAGAGAAGGGCCTTTATAATCATGGCGAGACAGATATGGAACACTCCAATAGCGATTGCTCCTGCCATCTGGATTGAATACTTTGTTCCAGGCACATTACCCTGAAGCCAAGCCATTACACTTCCTAATGTTGTATCTGCAGGAATCCATCCAGCCTCAACGATATTGATGCCAAAGACAGTACCGAGCATGAAACCAACAACTGTTGTAGCTATACCAAGGGTAAGAATCATACCTCCACATCCAGCCAACATCTCACCAAGAATTGGAACCTTCTTTGACTTGCCCGCAAGATCAAGAAGACCATATAGCGCAATCAAAACACCATAGCCTCCATCGCCCATACATATGGCGAAGAACAATGTAAAGAACGGTGCCACGACTGGAGTAGGATCCCACTCATCATAGTCTGGGAATCCGTACATCTTTGTCAGACGTTCGAAGAGTCGTGTGACAGGTCCGTTTTTTAGTAATGTAGGCACATTATCTCCCTGTTGTGGGTCACGCACCTCATAATATGTATTTACGGACTTGAGATAAGCCTCAACCTTATCGTTTAGGTCTGCAGGATACCATCCCTCAACTACCATGATCTTATTGTCAGCCACAAATACAGTATCCTCGCGAGCCTGAAGAGTAACAATCTCATTCTTCACAAAAGAACGATATGCAATAATGTCAGCAAGGTGTACCTGAGCCAATTTCTTCTGCTGCTCATGAAGCGATACAGTCTGCTCAGATATTCTATCGAGGTACTGCTCGCATTGTGCAAGGCTCTCGGAAGGCAATTCAACTGGTGTGGCAGGAACATCAAGAACAGTTCCCTTCTGTGAGAAGACAACAAAATATACATTGCTCTTATCTTCACCTACCAATCCTTCACTATACTCTGGATGGTGTTTTAGGAACTTCTTATCAGCCTTGTAATAAGAGATTACGATACCCTTATTCTCAAGTTTTGTGAGAAGTGAACGGTCGAAATACCCCCAAGGCTTCAAAGTCTCATACGATTCCTGGTAACGCTTGAAATCCTGTTCATTGGCATGAATAGAGTCTTCGATACTGTCAGCCTGAATGACATACATCACAGCTCCTCCAGCATCCCCTGGTTCTGGTAGTGTCTCAATCTCAAGAACATTTTGCAAGTCAGCGATGACCTTATCCAGATGCTTGAGTTCTTCCTGTTTAGAAAGTATAGAAGACATATACTTGTCGGCAGCACTCTGGTCGTTACTCCTCTGTATATGCACCACTCCAAGTTTCTGTAGCGATTCGAGGAACTTGTCATATTCCTTATGGTAGATAAGGAACGTGAGCTTTTTCATTTTCTGAATCATACGTCGTCCTCTTCCTCCTTTCTTGCTCTTTTCTCCTGAAGAGACTTTAGAATCTTCTGTGAAGACTTGGATAGGTTCTCCTCATCTTCCATGAATCGCTTAATCTTACGCACGGCTTCTTGATAGCCCGGAATCTGAACCTTTTCGAAGAGGTTCACCTTCTGAGTCGTCTTCTTGCGTGCGTGATCGAGAAGCGAGAGCTTAGCCAAAACGAATTCACGTTCGACAGCTGTCTTAGCAAGACCCTGGAGAAGGTCGATTCCGTCAAAATACCATTTAGGAGAACTGAATATGCCAAAAGGTTTTGTGGATAGAGTAATATTCTTGAGTATAGGAACGCGGACACCCGCAATCTTCTTCACATCAAGTTCAACGTCATCCAACGACACGAGACTTGTGTCAAATTCGCCCCATAGAGCATACAGAGTCTCATATCCACCAATCTGGCTTTGCAGTCTTCTTTCAAGTATCTCGGCATCCTCCTTGCATTTCTTAACCTCCAGACGCAGTGCAGTCTCCTTGTTCTTAATGATAGGCAAGGTACGCTGACGCATCTTCAAGTTCTTCTCAATCTGCTGAAGCGATGTCTTGTTATATTGAAATTTTATAGCCATAGAAAAAATGTTTCTAATTCATAATCCTATTATGTGATTCTTTCAATCACCGGTCTCATTAGTCTATCAACATAGTCAACGTGATTCAAATAAACCACTTGCCAATGTTGCTTCAACTAAATAGCAGAGCTCAGTCTGCCATTATGAATTTGTGTCGAGCTATTTCCAGTAAATATCTGTAAACTCCTTCTTGATGTTTACTTCCTCAAGTTTGAAGTACTTCTTGAAGAGTGACCATGTAACATCGAGCATCTCTGTTGTATCGAGGTTTACGTCGATAGCCAAGAGCTTGTTTGCATAGTCCTTAGCAAAGTCAAGACAGCGGTTGTCGTAGTCTGTAAGGTCGAAACCGTTCTCAAGTTTTGTCTTTGCATTAGCAGCATCAGAATACAGACGAATAGCGGCATTCATGACCTGAGAGTGGTCCTTACGAGTCTTCTTACCAGAAACAAGCTGCTTCAAACGTGAAAGTGAACGGAATGGGTCAACGATAACCTTACCAATATCAGAGTCACGACGCAAGAAGAGCTGTCCCTCTGTGATATAACCAGTATTATCAGGTACAGCGTGAGTAATATCTCCACCGTTCAAAGTAGTAACGGCAATGATAGTGATAGAACCTCCACCAACTTCATCAGGGAACTGTACTGCCTTCTCGTAGATCTTTGCAAGATCAGAATAGAGAGAACCTGGCATAGAGTCCTTAGAAGGAATCTGGTCCATACGGTTACTTACGATTGAGAGAGACTCAGCGTAAGATGTCATATCGGTAAGGAGTACAAGCACCTTTTCATTCTTCTCTACAGCGAAATACTCAGCAGCTGTAAGTGCCATATCAGGCACGAGCAGACGCTCTACGGCTGGGTCCTCAGTAGTGTTCATGAAGGCGATGATACGGTCCAAAGCACCTGCATTAGAGAATGTATTCTTAAAGAAGTAGTAGTCATCATTAGTCATACCCATACCTCCAAGAATAATCTTGTCTGCCTTAGCACGCAATGCCACCATGGCCATTACCTCATTGAAAGGTTGGTCTGGGTCTGCGAAGAATGGAATCTTCTGTCCTGATACGAGCGTATTGTTAAGGTCAATACCTGCAATACCTGTAGCGATAAGTTCAGAAGGCTGACGACGACGTACAGGGTTTACAGAAGGGCCACCAATCTCAACTTCCTTACCTTCAATCTCTGGTCCTCCATCAATAGGATTTCCGTATGCGTTGAAGAAACGTCCAGCGAGTTGTTCACTAACCTTTAATGATGGTGACTTGCCGAGGAAGGTCACTTCCGCATTAGTAGGAATGCCACCAGTACCCTCGAACACCTGTAGTGTGACTTCGTCACCAGCAATCTTTACCACCTGAGCAAGTTTGCCATTGATGGTAGCGAGTTCATCATAACCAACGCCAGTAGCCTTAAGCGAACAAGTGGCCTTGGTAATCTGTGAAATCTTAGTGTATATTTTTTGAAATGCTGTTGCCATTTTTCTTATATTTCTTTTATTACTTAGATGCTAACATCTCCTTAATCTTAGCAACGAAGTCGTTGTACTGATCTGATTTATATACAGAGTAGTTCATCTGCTTGCAGAGGTTGATCATCTTCTTGAAGTAGTCAACAACCTCAAGGAAGTCACCGAAGGTATAATCCTTTTCGCAAATTTCTGTCACGAGATTCAGGATTTCCTCCTGACGCTCAAGACTTGTCACAGCATCGACATCGTCAAATGCGTCCTGCTGCAAGATTACGAAGTCGATAATTTCAGACTTCCAGAACACTACGTGATAATCTACAGGTACACCGTCATCACCGAGGATATTGATCTGCTCAGCGATTTCCTTACCACGCTGCATACGTGTCTTGAGTTTGAGCACCTTAGGAATCCACTTATCATTAATTTTCTTTGAGATGTATTCCTCGAACTCAGGATATTCAAGATACTTAGAGTATGAGTCGATAGGATTGACCGCAGGATAACGCTTCTTGTCGGCACGATCCTGTTCCAATCCATAGAAACATCTTGCCACCTTCTTTGTATTTTCAGTAACAGGCTCCTTGAGGTTACCACCGGCAGGTGATACAGTACCAATGAAAGTGATACTACCAACCTCACCATTATTGAGGTAAACATATCCTGCACGGCCATAGAAGTTACTGATAAGAGCACCGAGGTCCATAGGGAAGGCGTCAGGTCCAGGAAGTTCCTCCATACGGTTTGACATCTCACGAAGAGCCTGTGCCCAACGAGAAGTAGAGTCGGCCATAAGCAATACTCTAAGTCCCATAGAACGGTAATACTCAGCCATTGTCATTGCAGTGTAGACAGATGCCTCACGAGCAGCAACTGGCATATTTGATGTATTGGCGATAATGATGGTACGCTCCATCAACTTATGTCCTGTATGTGGGTCGATAAGTTCAGGGAACTCAGTAAAGATTTCCACAACCTCATTAGCACGCTCACCACAGGCAGCAATGATAACGATATCAGCCTCGGCCTGCTTAGAAATGGCGTGCTGAAGCACTGTCTTACCTGTACCGAATGGTCCAGGGATAAATCCTGTACCTCCTTCAACAATAGGGTTGAAAGTATCGATAGTACGAACACCCGTTTCAAGAAGCTTAAATGGTCTTGGCTTCTCCTTATAATTTGTCATGGCGAACTTAACAGGCCAATGCTGAACCATATCAACCTTAACCTCTGTGCCGTCCTCCTTTTCGAGTACAGCCATAACATCATGACACTTATACTTGCCTGCAGGCTGAATGCTCTTGACCTTAGCCTTTCCATCCATCTGGAATGGAGCCATAATCTTCAGCTTCTGTGAGTTTTCAATGACCTCACCCAACCAGTCAGAGCCTTGTACCTCGTCTCCCACCTTAGCAATAGGTGTGAAGTCCCACTCACGCTCTGTGTCAAGAGGCTCAGTGTACTGACCTCTCTTGAGGAATACACCTTCCATCTTGTCGAGGTCATTCTGCAGACCATCGTAGTTCTTTGACAACATACCAGGACCGAGCTGAATCTCAAGCATGTGTCCTGTAAAATCGGCTGGTGAACCAACCTTGAGTCCACGTGTTGATTCGAACACCTGGACATAGACATCACTGCCCACAACCTTGATGACCTCAGACATCAAACGGTCGCCACCAGTCTCAATGTAACATATTTCACCTTGAGACACTGGACCGTCAACGTGGATGGTAACCATGTTGGCAATAACACCTGAAACAGTTCCTTTTGTCATTTATATTCGTATTTTTTATTATCTATATTTACCTAAGTTTCGCAAGTTCGAAATAGCCTCACTTGCAAGAAGTAATAAAAAAATTAAGAAGATGAATGAATTTATTCGCTAAACAATTACCATAACAGCAATCGTCTATGTAGCTACAAATATGCTTCATTTTACCAACTCTCTAACTACTTTCGAAACTTAATATCTTTATTTACAAGCTGAGCTTTTATACCGTCTCCTCCTTCTTAGCATAAGGTGACTTGAGCGTAAACTCCTCTGGTACCTGTACCTCCTTGCGCAGATTCTCAATGATCTCCTCAAATCGCTGTTTACCATAAACAGGGTCGAGAATACGCCAGCGCTCATGCATACGTACCTTGCACAAATAAGCAAAGACAGCATCCATAGAGAAAGAGTTAAAGAACGTCATATTGTCGAGCCAAACCCATCTAAGAGCATCAATCTTCTTTTCCTTTTCTACAGGATCGTCACAGGCCATGATCTGCATGATAGCAGGTACATAATCAAGTTCCTTGCTCAGATCATAATCCTTAGCCTTGCTTGTACGTATGATGTCATTGATTTCATTGTCTCCGACCAGGTAATCAGCAGCATCCCACTCCTGTGTACGTGCTATCAACGCAGCGAGGATATTAGACAGGTTGATATTCAGTTCAGCCCATGCAGACACAATGTCGCTCTTTGCAGACTTCACGAACTCCCAGTAACGAATCATGAGATGGTCATCTGCGAAATAGTTCTTTTCGTCCTTCCTCTCATAATATTCACGTATGAAGTCAATCATGAAATCAGGATACTCGGAGTCATTCTCCATGTCATTGTCACGAGCAGCCTCAATCATCTCGTCGAGCTTCTCAACAGAATAGTTGCCAGCTACCATCGCTTCCTCCCTATGGCCTTTGAGAATCTTCAGCAGGTTCTTGCAATCCCCTTCAGCCAGGAACATGAAAAGCAGCGTCCTGTCATTTTTTGTAATGTCCTGTTCTTCCTTGAACAATTCGACGACTTCAGCCACCGTCATGGAGGCAGAAGTATCTTCCAATGTTAAATCAGGAAGTCCCGACATCAAACAATAATAATTAGCCATATATAAGTTTTTTTGTTTACACGTTTAGTTTTTATGTTTGTTAATTATGTCAGAAACATAAGAACCCCAAAAGTTACAAACTTAAAAACTTATTAGAAAATCATATCCACGAGCTGTGGACGGAGGAAATTCTTGAAATAGTTTTCAAACTCCTCTTCACCAAAATTAACCTTGTAAGAGCCGTCAGCTGGCTGAATAGTGAAGAGTGTGTCCTTGCCATTAACCTGTTCAATCTTAACTCCCTTATCCAAAAGAGCCTTTGCCTTTGATGCGAACAAAGCCTTAAGGCTTTCTGCCTCAGCAGTAGAAATCACGATATTCTCATTTGCTGCCCACTTCTCAGCCAGTTTGAGTATAAACTCATTCATAAAAGCTTTATCGTTGACAACTTGAGCAGTAGCTTCCTTAACAACCTTGTCACCTATGACATTAGCCACCTCACTCTTCAAAGCATTGATAGCCTGTGAAGCATACATTTTGATTTCTGACTTGGTATTGTCATTAAGGGTCTGAGCATCTTTCTTTGCGTTTGCAGCAATCTCCTCAGCCTTAGCCTCAGCATCAGCAATAATCTTCTTTGCTTTTGCCTCTGCATCAGCTACGATTCTAGCTGCCTCTGCATTACCCTTCTCAACTCCATCCTTCAGGAGTTTTTCTGTAAGTTCTTGAATCTTATTTTCCATATCTTATGATTTAATATTGTATTTCCTAAATTTACACGATATGTTTTAATATTTTCCATTGTAATATATCATCGTGCCTTTCCTGCTTGTCTTTTATTACTCCTACCCAATCGCAAAGTAAATAAATTCTTTTTGAATAAAAGTCAAAATCCAATTAAAAATTTCTCTTCTTTCTACAAAAAAGTGCTTTGGGACATTATTAAAGGGATAAATAACACAACATGTAACGTGTACTTTCGCCCCAAATGTCCATTTTTTCGTCATCCGACGTTATTTATTGTCTTATATTTCACCTCGTCAATTCCCTGTATCAGGTATAGTTCTTGCATACACCCCACTACCTCATTTATTGAATGTGCAAAGAATGTAACATGACAAGTCACAATCTCATCCTCAGTCACAGTATTCAGCGAGTCGATGGACAATTTCTGTTCCTGAGTAATACATTGAATAATATCCATCAACAGATGATAACGGTCGATGGCTTTGATGACAATAGACACGGGATACAACTTATTAGGATTTTCCTTAAAGTCATATTCCACAATGGAATCTCCATATTTCGATGCGTCCATGATAGCCTCTGAACAGCTACGTCTATGTATGACAACTGTACCGTCGGCACTACGAAAACCTATTGTTTCACCTCCAGGCAATGGTTTGCAGTATGGGCAACATCTGACGGCCTTGTCTTCCTCTATCTTTATAAATCTCAACGCACGCTTTGCCTTATAGGTACTGGTATAGTCCATCCATTCCGATTTTGCCGTCACATTATCCACTGTACCGATCTCCACACAGTCTCCTCTGTTCAGTTTTGTCTTCATAGAACAAAGCTTACCGTTTATGCGTGCATACTTAGCATGCATACCAAGGGAATTGTCGAGTTCAAAAGCAAAATCTATGGCTGTGGAGCCTTTTGGTAAAATTATAGCCTTACCCTTAGGGGTGAACACCATAACGTCATCATAATAGAGCGTTGTGGCCACATTCTCCATGAATCCAATCTTACCATTGCTCTCTGCTATGTCTTTGAGTACTCTCTGGAACTTCTTAATCCACACATCGATATTTCCATCGTTCAGTCCAGTCATACATCCCAACTTAGAACTCTCGACCATTTTCTCAGAACAAATCTGCACATCTTCCCAAATTCCGTCCTTCGAAAGGAGCATCACATTAAGACATCGGTATGAGTTTTCCTTTGCTTGATCAATAAGGTTATTGAACGATCCTGGTTTTTCTTTGAACACATCCGTCAGTATGCTATATATCTTCACGCATACCTCTTTTTCCTTTAGCCCCTCTTCCCATTTCGTGAAGGTGACACGCACATAATACCTATTCTGCACATGCACATAGTCACATTCATTATCATTCATTCTGCGCCATATACTATATGGACGTCTATAATATACCTCAGCTACTCCCTCTATTCCATTGTCGTGCAAGAGCGACTCTATAGTTGAAGTGAAGAGTTTCAGGCGTTCCTTGTCATTATCCATATCCTTCTTTTGATGCTTCAGGATATCGAAATACTCATAAGGACATCTGTACTTGAAACTAAGATTTTCAAGGTCGGACTTCACATCGAAGAGTCCCAATCTATTAGCAAGAGGAGCATAGAAATAATCCGTTTCACCAGCAATCTTCATCTGCTTATCAGGTCTCATACTCTGCAACGTACGCATATTATGCAGACGGTCGGCAATCTTAACCATCAAAGCGCGTATGTCATAATGTACAGAGTCGAGCAACTGCTCGTAGTTATCTACCTGCTTGGTGTTCTTGTAAATGTCTTTATGCTTTTTTGTTACGGTATCAACAAGATAAGTCACATCCTCGCCGAAATTGCGCTTTATATCCTCCATGGTGCATGAAGTATCTTCCACAACATCGTGAAGAAATCCCGCCATAACACAATGGGCATCAAGTTTTAACTCCATTGCCGCTATACGTGCCACAGCAATGGGATGAATGATATAAGGTTGTCCAGTCTTGCGCTTTTGGTTTGCATGGGCCTTACGAGCAAATTCGAATGACGCCTTTATCTGCTGAAGCTCTTCAGGAGATACTCGCTTGGACATAACCTCGAACACTTCATTCGCTAATTTCTCAATATCTATGTCGTGAATCTTATCCATAACGATACCGCATGACTAATAAATTTTCGCAAATTTAATGTATTTATTTTATCTCACACTATATTTTCCATATTTTTTATTTCATTTTCTAACATATATATATCATTTAAGTATCCAAAGTAGTTAGAAAGTAGTTAAAATAGAGTTAAATTGTAGTAATAAAGAACGATAGTCGTTACAAAAGAAATCTCTTTGAAAAGAATAATTCTGGTTGGTTCTCAACTCAGGAATTCTTCTTCATATTTATCCTTGTATTCCTGAATGACATTGGCAAGTGGTGCACCCAATCTATCGTTGAGTCGCAGGAATTTACGATTAACAACAGAACGGGCATTATTGAATAATCGTGCAGCATCTGACTGATTCATGCCGAGTACAGTAAGATATATTAGGATTAAATCTTTGTTGTCTATACTTTTGTAGTATGATAGAATATGGCTTCTAAGATTTGGATGTAATTTATCCACGGCAAGGAACACATCTTCCCACATATCTTCTGTTAAACATTCTTTTGGGTCATAGCTTATTGCCTTCAGACGTGCCACTATAGATGTCACATCCTTTGCACTTTCTGCCCTGAGCCTGTTGTCTGCCTCAACAATCTCAATAAGCGTTTGATGCTTTTCTTCTATCTCCGACTTTGCAGCCTCCAGTTCCTCTATGTCGGCAAGATATTTCTTTTCTTTCTTACCCTTGAAATAAAAAAATATTGAAAATATTGAAAGTAAGGTCGTGATTGCAGCTATTCCGTATGCAATATATTCTCTTTTTTTTGATTGTTCTTCCTGCAACTCATTTCTTGTTCTTTCAAGCATTTGTGCCTGAAATGAATGTTGTGCAGATATTGTTTCCGAAATTTTTGCTTTCTTTTTTGCAGAATCTTCTATACTATAGTATTGCAGAGCATAGTCAAACGCTGTTTTATAATCCCCTTTTTGAGCATAAATTTTAGATAAACGCTCTGCATATATGTATTTCACGCTTGCATACGTTTCCTTGTCAAATGCT
>JAILIJ010000131.1 GCA_024695315.1 Bacteroidaceae bacterium | reverse complement strand
ACAGAAAAAGGTATGTATCTCTATCGTGACCTTCAGGGAGGACAGATGAGCCGCGACATGACTGTCTTTATTGATGACGATGGCAAGGCTTATCACATTACTTCTTCACAGGAAAATCTTACTCTTCTCGTTAATGAATTGACAGATGATTATCTTGATTTCACAGGTAAGTATAATATGATTGCTCCTGGTGGACAGAATGAGGCACCAACAATCCTGAAACACGATGGCAAGTATTGGCTAATTTGTTCAGGATGTACAGGATGGGCTCCAAACAAGGCTCGCATGTTTGTGAGCGAAAAAATTTGGGGGCCATGGAAGCAATGTGATTCTCCTTTTATGGGCGATAATGCATCCTACAGAAATTTCCCAGCAGACAAAACTTTCGGAGGTCAAGGAACGTATATTCTGAATATGAAGGAAATGGATCTTTCAGGAAAATTTGCAAGCGATTATTATTTTATGGCAGATATTTGGAATCCTGGCCATTTAAGTCAGTCGCTTCATATATGGCTCCCTATAAAGTTCAATTCTGAAGGGGTACCATATATTAAGTGGGTAGATAATCCGTTTGATAAGTAAATATAAATGATACTATGACGTCTGGAATTGTAATAATTCCGGACGTTTTTTTATTGGAAAAAATCGTATATTTGAGAAATAACTAATAAAGGCTCGTCGTTTCACAACGATGAGCCTTTTCACGATATAAATATAATTGTACTAATTAAAATTACCCTCAATACCATGTCCCAAGCAAAAATAGCTCGGGTATAAATGAATATGAAATTGTTGAAATCTATATCATATCTACTAAGGAAACTAATGAAAATATTACGACAATACTTTCTTGTTGTAAAGAAAATATATTAGAGAATAAAAACTTTTCTTGTTAATAACACTTATAAATTTTCTATAACTTAATTCCCTTTAGTACAATTATCACGTTCATTCTTGGCCACAAAAATACAGAATATGTTTTATTAAACAAAATCTTATACCTTTATTTTTTTATTTTTTTGCTTTTTTTACTAACAATTCGTAAAATATTTTTACAAAAATACATTTTTAGATTGTAGTTAGACTTTTCTATTCGCGACTTTATGTTAAAAAAAAGTAAATAATTTTTGACGTGAAATATGTTCTTTGATATGAAACCTTTTTCAATCTTATTTATAGAATCTTTTTGTTGGGAAAAAGTCCATTCTACCATTTTATAATTCTTTTCCTAAGAAAAGTTTGTACGATACCACGAGTTGCCAGATAGGTGTCGAAAGCTATCCATAGTCCATGATTGCCAAATAAAGGCAGTAGAATAGTATAAAGTAGTAAGAATATGGATACTCCAAAAGCCATCGAGATTAGCATTTGGCGAGTTGCCGTAGCTCCTATATAGATGCCGTCCCAAATGAATGCTGCCATACCGCATATAGGGAAAAGTAATGTCCACATATTATATTCTTTGGCAACTCGGATTACGTTAGCGTCGTTGGTCAAAAGCCCTATTAAAGAATCCTCAAAAAGTGCGTACGAGGTTGTAAACACAACAATCATTATTACCCCCCATCTGAACAGACGTTTTACGGTATCGTCGTAGATATTTCTATTATGTGCTCCTATGGCTTTTCCTGCTATTGCCTCCCCCGCAAATGCAAAACCATCCATAATATACGAGTAAAGAGTAAAAAACTGCATTAGCAGAGTGTTGACAGCCAATTCTGTATCTCCCTCCTTGGCTCCTGCTGCAATAAATAGAAAATGAACGATAACAAGGCAGATGGTACGGAAAAATATATCTTTATTGACGTTGAAGAATCTCATTATTGCCTCTTTATTCCATATAGCGTGTGAGGAGGGAGAAAAGCAATTTAAGAATCTTTTAGGTAGATATTTATTTAGTCTGTTTAGATAATAGCTTTTAAGGGCTATAAGGGCTGTTCCAAGACCAATATATTGAGCTATTACCGTACCTAAGGCCACACCTTCGATCTTCATTTTTAATACTATAACAAGTAGTAGGCTGATGATTATGTTGCCAACGTTTTGGGTTATGGCTACCACCATTGGGATTCGGGTATTTTGCATACCTATATACCAGCCTGTAAGAGCGAAAAGTCCTAATGATGCTGGAGCGCCATATATACAAATTCGGAAATATGCCCGTGAAAGATGTGCTACTTCTTCTGAAGGAGAAATAAAATATAGTGAAGCTTCACTTATCGGATTCTGTAAAATTATGAGTATTATTGAAGCGAGCATAGCAACTCCAAGGGAACGTACCAATAGTTGCATTACCTCGGGAAAATCTCGACGTCCAAGAGCCTGAGCTGTCATGCCGCTTGTGCCCATTCTAAGAAAAGCAAATAACCAGTAGATAATATTAAACAGCATACCTCCTACGGCTATGGCACCAAGATATTTTTCGGCCCCAAGATGGCCCGTTATGGCAACGTCAATAAGTCCGAGTAACGGAACTGTAATATTGGATATTATGCTCGGTAGAGCGATGTGCAGAATTTGTTTATCTCTTATATTCATAAAGAAAAAACTCTCACTTTATATGAGTGAGAGTCATTATTTATTAGTGAACTATTCTTTTCCCACAAGCTTACGGTATTTTGTTACCATTAGCTTGTCATAAATTTTGTATGAAATCCAATAGAAGAGTCCTGCAAAGAAGAATCCTGCTATTGAGTCGATGCAGTAGTGGGCCTTGATATAAACCGTGCCGCAGCAAAGTAGTATATAGATTGGCAGCATAATGTAGAATAGCGGTTTGTTACCTGAGCGATACGCCATAATCATGGTTACGGTACTCATTCCCACATGGCTACTTGGAAATGCTGCTGTTGGTCTCTCGCCAATTTCCTGTGCGCCAAGAACTAATTGACTAAAAATACCGCGAACATCAAGTGTTAGACATTCTGTGTGTGTCCTGAAATAATATCCTACGTCAGGGAATGTACCAAGTGCTGCACATTCTTCGCCTACAGCTTTGAAATAGTATTGAGGACCAGCAACAGGAAGCCATTCGTATATTATGTAAAAGAGAAAGAACGAGGTTAGAAATACAAATCCAGCCTTGTCAGATTTCTCATAGCGCCACAAGAGATAAAATAATAGTGTGGCGGTCATCATATAGTAGTATAGATAATATCCCATATTGAAAGCCTCGCACCAGAATGTTGAAGTTACGGTTTTACAGAATTCGAGTGCTGGCTGGAATCCGAATATAGCATTATCTATGGCTGCAAATACGTGATCTTGATATGGTAATTGACTACAGAAATCGTAGGTCTCCGGATACCAAGAAATAAGGAATAGTAGCATGGCGATTACCCTTATAACTCGTATAGCACGGCACGGATAGGCTCTGTAGATTGCGTATGAAAGGGCAAAGGTAGCAATAACGGTAAGTCTCGTTTTTATTAGCCCCCATGGGTCATTTAGGTCAGGCCAATACGCAAATGTAAGAATCGTGGTATAAATCATATAGATAAATGTAATTATCTCTATGCTCCATAACCCTGACTCTAGATTTTTTTTGAAATAGTCCTTTAATGTCATTTAATATTGTCTTAGAATTGTAATGTATAGAAAAGCAGAATGCTAAATCCAACCTTCTTTTTTATACCACTCTACAGCTTCAGCTACACCACGTTCAAGATTCCATTCAGGCGTGAAACCGAGGTCTTCCTGAAGAGGCGAAATGTCGCATTGCCAGTTACGTTGTTTTAGAATATTATATTTGTCACTATTTAGAGCGCTCATCTTTCCAGTTACATGTGATATGGCTTCTGAAACGTTACATACTATCTTTAAGAACCATAGCGGGAATGTTATGTGGATGACTCTCTTAATGCCCATTTCTCTTTGTAGTAGGTCGCTGAAAGCACGGCTATTATATACGAAACCGTCGCTTACGTTATATGTCTTGCCATTTACATCTTTTCCGATGGCAGATAGGATGGCATTAACGAGATCGCGTACATAAATGAAAGTGATTTCCTGAGGTTTGAATCCTACGGCTGAGTCGAAATGCTGTTTTATGCTTTTTGCCATGAGGAAATAGTCTTTTTCGCGAGGACCATATACTCCAGTAGGACGGAAGATTGTATAATTTATTCCACTTTCTGAAAGGTATTTCTCGCTAAGTACCTTGCTCTCGCCATAGGATGTGTTAGGTTGTGGAGTATCGCTTGGCAAGATAGGTTCATAGACGGACTCTTTAATGGTATATGTGTCTATGAATTTCTTATCTATGCTGATACCTTCTGGAACATTTATCTCATGCTTAGAAACCATCTCTTCA
>JAILIJ010000071.1 GCA_024695315.1 Bacteroidaceae bacterium | reverse complement strand
AAATGTTTATAATTATATTTAATAATAATTTATTTTTATGAAAAAACTATTACTTTTTAGCGCACTTCTTAGTGCTTCTATTTCTGTAAATGCAGATTCTGTAGACAAAGAAATTACAGTAGAGAAAGCAGGTACTCTTTTTTCTCTTGTATCTAAGTCTGACAATGTGACTTCTCTTAAACTAAATGGCACTATCAATCGTGCAGATCTTGTTTACGTTGATACGGCTCTTACAACTGTAAAGGACTTAAATATCAAGGATGTAACTATCGAAGAGTATACTGAACTTGGAGTTATTTACCCTGCAAATGAAATTCCAGCACAATGTTTCGAAAATGATTCTAATCTTGTATCTATAGTCTTACCATCAAGTATCACAAAGATAGGTGATTATGCTTTTGCCAAGACAAGAACTACACCTCTCGAAAATGTTGATTTCTCAAATTGTAAGGATTTGGTAGAAATAGGTTCTCATGCTTTTGACTTTAATTCAAGTCTTTCAAATGTAGATCTTTCAAATCTTAAGAAGCTTAAAAAGATTGGTGATTACGCATTCTGTCAGAGTAATTCTAGTAATATCAATCTTGAAGGATGTTCTGCTCTTGAAGAATTGGGAGAACGCGCTTTTGCTCAGTCTTATGAACTTACATCTTTGAATCTTAGCGGACTTACTTCATTAAAGTCTATTGGCAATCGTGCTTTCCTTAATATGTGTAAAAATTCAGGTAAAGAAGCTCCACTTGACATAACAATTGATTTGAGCGATTCTTCACTTGATTCTATTGCTGTTTCTGCTTTTCAGAGTACAAAGGTCACAGGTATAAAGTTACCTGCAACACTTAGAGTTATAGATGATAAAGCATTCTATCTTTCTAAGATTTCAGAAACTACATTCTATGGTGCCGTTCCAAGCATGGGCTCATCAGTATTTGCTTCAGCAGCACTTGAAGGTACTTGTTATGTTATGGCTAATTATGTAAATGACTATGTAGAAGCTGGTTTTGTAAATGCTAAAGCTATAGAGGATGTGAATGCCATAAATAAGGTAACAGATAATGAAAAAGAGGCTAGTGTTTACTACGATTTGACAGGCCGTAAGATTGAAGGTTCTCCAAAGGCATGTGGTATATATATTGTCGGAGGAAAGAAAGTTCTCGTTAAATAAATTAATATACAATATTTATAAAATGCTATGTATCAATGAACTTTAGTTGTATTGATACATAGCTTTTTTATATATGTTAGTGTATAAAAATAATAAATCTTTATACTGTGGACTTATCGTATTTGTATGAAAAAAAGCTACTGATATGGGTGTATTTATTTACCCCACCTCCTTCGACAACGCTTCGAATCTCCTTCGTATTACCTTCGAATTTCATTGCTAATGAGTATCATTCAAAATTTAGCTCACTCCCAGATGAAATCAGAGATGGACGCGTATCGTCAGATGAATGCTAAAAGTAGTCAAAAGCATTTGTTTTCTCCGTTTTTGTGGTAAAAATACTAATTTTTTAATATATATTAACTTTTTCGTAAAAAACGATACGAAGGATTGTAATCTCGGGTTTGCAATTTGAAATAATATTAAATATAGACTTATCGTATATATGTTAGTTAAAATTGTGTATAATACTTATTGGAAAGTTTTAAGATAAAGTAAAAAGGCTTATTATGAATTATTCATAACAAGCCTTTCTCTAAAGTTATAAAAGAGTCCTAAACCAAGAGTTTATTTACATTTCTATGATTTCTCTTGAATTGCTTGAACTTTTTTGCCATTTACCATCCATGATGAGTTTTAATTGCATTTTTAAGTCATCATAATGCGCTCTAGTAGCCGCATCAGACGTTCTTGCATTTTGTAAACGTGTCTGAATAAGCTTGAGAGCATGTAGTGCATAAGGACGTTGTTCGTCGATCATTTTGATTTGCCATGCCTTGGCAAAGTTTTCAATAGCACGACGTTGCATAGTCTTAGTCCATAGACTAGCTTTCTCTCCAGTTGTTGCACTTTTGAAGAGATATCCAACAAGGGTGTTTACATATTCCATAGGATCAAGTCCATCCTTTGTATAATTGTGTTTACTAATTAAATTAAGTGTCATAGCACTTGTCAAAGGATCGATGGCGTTATATCCTATATTTATAATAAGATTTTCTGGTACACGGTTAAGACGATGAACGAAAGGCTCACTAATTAACCATTTAGGTTCTTTGATAACATTTTCGTTAATCCATGCTAATGCTCTAAGCTGAGTTTTTCCGTCTACAGGAGTATATACAGGTCCTTCCTGTTCAACACTTTTATAATCATGATAGCATCCGCTGATATTTGTTTCTACGTGGCGTACATAGTTGTTAAATTGGCTACGAATGTATCCGAAGCCATCATTAAGTCTTGTATCCATATCGCCTTCCTCGTAGTTCCATTCTGATATGTGCTTGATTACATATTTCAAGTTTTTAACACCATAGGTACTTGCTTTCATAGCATCGTCGCCCAGGTCTTCAGACTGTGCGTGAGGGTCATTATCAGAGCCTTCACCACCAAACCAAAGTCTACGATTATTTTTCAGCTTTTCTATTGTAATTTTATTAAGGGTAAGTCTCTCTTCCTTTTCAGATTTTGAGTCAGGGAATACTTTGTATCCCCAATAAATAGCCCATTTATCGTAATCATTTATGCGTGGGAAAAGTCCTGCGTCTCCAATATTATCTTCAGGTTGTGCTACATAATTAAAACGAGCATAATCCATTATAGAAGCCGTATGTCCATATTTCTCAACCCAGGCCTTATTTCGTAAGCTGTCAACAGGAGTGGCAGAACTTGCCCCCATATTGTGTCTAAGTCCAAGAGTGTGTCCTATTTCGTGTGAACTAACAAATCGGATAAGTTCACCCATAAGTTCTTCATCAAATTTTGGCTTACGTGCACGTTGGTCTACAGCTCCAACCTGAACTTGATACCATCCGTGAAGAAGTTGCATAACATTATGGTACCATCCCACGTGGCTTTCTATGATTTCACCAGAACGTGGGTCGCTAATATGTGGACCATAAGCATTAGGAATATCGCTTGCAAGATAACGAATCACAGAAAAGCGTGCATCCTCAAGGCTCATAGTAGAATCGTTAGGCCATTCTTTTGCAGTAATTGCATTTTTGAATCCTGCCTCTTCAAAGGCTACATTCCAGTCCTCTACACCCTGAATAAGGTATTTTCTCCATTGTTTTGGAGTAGCAGGGTCTATATAGTAAACTATCTGTTTTTTAGGTTCAACAAGTTCTCCACGTTTATATGCGTCCATATCTTTAGGCTCTAAACGCCATCGAGATATAACCTTACGACGGTCTACTTGTTGCTGGTTGTCTCCAAATTCTGAAAACTCTTCTGTGAAATATCCTACTCGTGGATCGAATGTACGGAATGCCATAGGTTCCTTAGGGAGAAGAACAAAGGAAGTGTTAAGTTTTAATGTAATATTTCCTGTATAGCTACCAGCAGGAATTCTTGAGCTAGACTTTGCATTAAAAGTTTTAACGGTAACAACTTCTGTGTTGATAGGAAAAGTATGAATATAATCAATATATGATAAATCCTTTATTTGGGAAGTAACTCCAAGTCTACTCTTGCTATTTTCTCCAATACCGAAGAAGGAATTATCATCATCAAATAGTTTTGTAACTTGAATGCTATAAAGCTTATTACCAGTACTATCGGTAAGTGTAGAATCAATTTTTATATTAGCAAGTATTGGATCTTGTGTTGAATTAAGAACTGCTTTGTATATAGCATCTACAGAGTCGGTACGAGTGTCATACATATTTGCACGTATATACATTTGCTTGTCATGCTTCTCGAAATATATTACTTTACTATTGGCTAATTCTCCGCCATATAGTCCAGCATCTACAGGGGTAGAAACATAACGAGTAGTGACCATGAAAAGTCGTCCTATGAGTGAATCCGGAATTTGAAAATAGTAGTTATCCTTCCAGTTCTGCACATTGAAAAGCCCTTGTATAGCAGGTGTTCTAGTCTCTGTTTTTGGTTTTGTCTCAACTGCCTTCTTTTTCTTTTTTGCGTTAGCAGGTATTCCTATAATTAGGAGCAAACACAAGAGAAGTAAATTCTTTTTCATTATATTTTCATTTTGATTTTATTAAAAACTTTACAAATATAAGGTTAAAAAACGAAATCACAAAAATGTATATTGATGATACAGATATCATAAGCTAAAATCCATTTAATAATTATGTTTAGCTTATGAAAGAATGTGTTTATTTTGCAATATGGGAATGAAGAAATTGTATATAAAAAGTTCCTGGTCATCATAAAGATAGCCAGGAACTACGTGTGTGTTTAATATTTAAGATTTTATTTTAATGCTCCTTTGATTTTCTCAACGTAGGCATCAATAGAAGCTATTGCTGTTACGTTGACAATATCATGAACAGAAGATTCAGAATCTGTGAAATGTATTGGTTTGTTAAGACCCATCTGGATAGGGCCGATAACCTCAACTTCTGGTGCTAAAGCCTGTAAAAGCTTATATCCACTATTTGCGGCAGACATGTTAGGGAATACGAGTGTATTTACATCCTTACCGTTAAGACGTGTGAAAGGATATTTCTCATCACGAAGTTCACGGTTGAGTGCAAAATTGATTTGCATTTCGCCATCTACAACCATGTCTGGATACTGCTGTTGTAGAGATTCTACAGCTTTGTGGACATAGAGTGGGGAACCGCATGGATCTGTACCAAAGTCAGAGTATGCAATCATAGCCATGACTGGTTCTTCGTTAAAGAACTTAACCGTATCGTATGTAAGTTTTGCTACATCTGCGAGTATTTCGTTATTTGGATGACGATTAATAAGAGTATCAGAGACGTAATATGTACCCTTCTTTGTGTTTAGGATATGCATAGCTCCGAAAGTCTTGTATCCTGGACGAATACCAATGATGTCTTTTGCTACTTTTATTGTGTCAGTTTGCTTAGTATAAAGACCTGTGATAAACGCATCGGCATCACCAGTCTCAACCATCATCATTCCAAAGTAGTTGCGCTCAAACATTTTGTCAAGTGCCTGATCTAAAGTATATCCCTCACGCTGACGCTTTTCTGCAAGAGCTTTAGCATATTTTTCGCGGCGCTCAGCCTCACGGCCATGACGTAAGTTGATAATCTCAATTCCTTCAAGGTTGAGGTCGAGTTCTTGCGCTTTCTTAGTGATGAGTTCTTCATTACCGAGAAGAATAGGGTAGCAGATACCCTCTGACTTAGCCGTAACCGCAGCCTTGATCATAGTTGGGTGAAGTCCCTCTGCGAAAACGATACGTTGTGGATGTTCACGTGCTGTGTCATAAAGCTTCTGAGTGAGTTTTGTTTCCTGTCCCAAGAGCTGACGGAGTTGCTTTTTATAAGCATCCCAGTCTGTAATAGGCTTACGAGCAACACCAGTTTCCATAGCAGCCTTAGCGATAGCTGCACTTACTTCTGTTATAAGACGTGGGTCAACTGGTTTTGGAATGAAGTATTTAGGACCGAAAGTAAGATCATTAACGTGATAAACCTGATTGACAACATCTGGTACTGGTTCCTTTGCAAGTGCAGCAATAGCACGTACTGCAGCAAGCTTCATTTCTTCGTTTATAGCTGTTGCACTTACGTCAAGTGCACCACGGAAGATGTAAGGGAATCCGATAACGTTATTGATCTGGTTAGGATAATCTGAGCGACCAGTAGACATCAATACATCAGGACGGCTTGCCATAGCATCCTCGTATGATATTTCAGGAGTAGGGTTTGCTAGAGCAAATACTATAGGATTTTTGGCCATAGAACGTACCATGTCCTGACTCAGTACATTTCCCTTAGAAAGTCCGAGGAATACATCTGCACCTTTAACAGCCTCTTCAAGTGTGTGAATGTCGCGACGATCTGTTGCGAACATTTTCTTCTGCTCAGTAAGATTAGGACGATCAGAAGTGATGACACCCTTAGAATCGAGCATAACAATATTCTCAAGGCGTGCACCCAATGCTACATAAAGCTTAGTACATGAAATTGCTGCAGCTCCAGCACCATTTACAACAATCTTAACATCTTCAATTTTCTTACCTGCAACCTCAAGTGCATTAATAAGACCTGCCGAAGAAATGATGGCTGTACCATGCTGGTCGTCGTGCATTACAGGAATGTCAAGAGTCTTCTTTAGACGTTCTTCAATATAGAAACATTCTGGTGCCTTAATATCCTCAAGGTTGATACCACCAAATGTAGGTGCAATCTTTTCAACAGCCTCACAGAACTTCTCAGGGTCCTTTTCGTTCACTTCTATATCGAATACGTCAATACCACCGTATATCTTGAACAAAAGACCTTTACCCTCCATTACAGGTTTACCGCTCATAGCACCTATGTCACCTAGACCGAGTACTGCTGTACCATTTGAAATAACGGCAACGAGGTTGCCCTTATCTGTGTACTTGTAAGCATTTTCAGGATTTTCCTGAATCTCAAGACAAGGAAAAGCTACACCAGGAGAATAAGCCAATGAGAGATCGGTCTCTGTGGCATGAGCTTTTGTAGGAATAACCTCAATCTTACCAGGCCTACCAGTCTCGTGATACTTGAGGGCTGCTTCTTTTGTAATTTTTACCATAATAAATAAAGTTTAATTTGAATTAAGCAAATTAACTAGTATTGCGCTATTAATAGCACAACTTGATTAATCTTTATTTTCTATTATTTTCTTCTTATTATTGTTGTAATGTTACACTGATACTTTCATCTTTTTACCTTAGTAGACGGTTTTTGCAGTGCTTTTTTACTTTCGAATGCAAAAATACTACAAATTGTAAGTTGTTCCAAAATATTTATGGATTTCTTTCATTTTTATAGCTTTTTTGATGTTTTTTTTAATTATGAGCTGTAAAATTTATGTTATTTTAGTCATTTATACTATTATAGTGGCAAAATGTATGTCATTTTTCTTTTTGTAGATATACATACATTTTATTAGAGATTATTATTCTAAAAAAATGGATGCTCAAAATGTTGAACATCCATTCTTAAAATTCTATATTACATTATTTAATTAGATTGCCTAAAATGCTACGAGTTATTTCGCGTGTTGCTGTTTTTGTAGCTGAATTGATGGCACTTTTAGTTACTTTCTTTGTAATTGAAGTCTTACTTTTCTTGCCAGTAACCTGATTTGCAACACTAGTACCAATTACTGCGGCAACACTAGTGAGTACTGCACTAAATATTTTACCAACTATACTTTTCTTATTGCTGGATTTTTTCTCTTCTTTCTCTTGCTCCTTTGCAGCTTTAGCTTGTTCTTTAACTTCTGCTTCTTCTTTCGCAATTTGAGCATCTTTTTCACTTTGTGCAAGCAGAACTTCAAAAGCACTTTCGCGATCTATCATTTTTTCATATCTACCGAATATGTTAGATGATTTAATAGTTTGTTCACGTTGTGCATCTGTGATTGCACCAATTTGACTAAGTGGAAAGAGAATTTTAGCTTTTTCAACTATTGTAGGCGTTCCTTTTTCGTCAAGGACAGATACGAGTGCTTCTCCTGTACCTAGTTCCATAATGGCATCTTCTGTCTTGAAAGCTGGATTTTCACGGAAAGTTTCAGCTGCAGCTTTAACATTCTTTTGCTCCTTTGGAGTAAATGCGCGTAATGCATGTTGTACACGATTACCAAGTTGCGCAAGTACAGAATCTGGAATATCAGCAGGGTTCTGTGTTACGAAATATACTCCAACTCCCTTACTACGTATAAGTCTTACCACTTGTTCTATTTTATCCACCAATGCCTTTGGCGTGTCATCGAAGAGCGTATGAGCCTCGTCAAAGAAGAAAACAAGTCTTGGTAATTCTTGGTCTCCAACTTCAGGCAACTGAGCGTAAAGATCAGATAAAAGCCAAAGAAGGAAAGATGAGTATAGCTTAGGATTCATCATAAGTTTATCGGCAGCAAGAACATTCATCATTCCTTTACCATCTGCAGTACATTTGATAAGATCCATGATATCAAATGATGGCTCTGCAAAGAATTTTTCTCCTCCTTGATTTTCTATAGCCAGTAAAGCACGTTGGATAGCTCCGACAGAGACAGCTGCAACATTTCCATATTTATTTGTGTATTCGGAAGCATGTTCTGATACATAGTTTAGCATAGCGCGTAGGTCCTTAAGGTCAATAAGCAATAATCCTTTTTCGTCCGCAACCTTAAAAACTATGTTCAGTACGCCAGACTGTGTCTCATTCAAGTCAAGTAGCCTAGAAAGCAATTCCGGTCCCATGTTTGAAATTGTAGTTCTCATTGGATGACCTTTTTCTCCAAAAACGTCATAGAAACAAACTGGACATCCACCAAACTGTGGATTTTCTATTCCAAACTCTTTGCATCTTTTTTCTATAAATCCGGACATGTTTCCTGTTTGACTTATACCAGAAAGATCGCCTTTCATATCAGCCATGAAACATGGTACGCCTGCTTGTGAAAATGTCTCTGCCAAAACCTGAAGTGTTACGGTCTTTCCTGTACCAGTAGCACCAGCTATTAAGCCATGTCTATTTGCCATCTTACCACAAAGGTAGATCGGACCATTATCGCTATGTGCAATATATAAATGTTTGTCTTGTGTGTACATGTATATGATTTTTATATTTTTGATATTTTCATGTTTATTATCGTGCAAATTTATAAATAATATTTACATAAACAATTATTTTAGAAAAATACTTTATAATAATCTTATTTTACAAGACTTGCACAGTATGTTAAAGATGCCTCAATAGTATAGAATGTCATG
>JAILIJ010000047.1 GCA_024695315.1 Bacteroidaceae bacterium | reverse complement strand
TGAAAGAATTGGTATTATGAAAAAGTAAAAAATAGCAATACATTACTGCATTGCTATTTCTATTTTAGAAGCGGAAGGTAAAATAGTAACAATAATATCTTCCTCCAATTTCAAATCTATTAAATCATCGGCAAACAAATTACTCTCATATTTTACACAAAGCCTATAAGAACCGTATTTTGGAGGAGCAACCTTACGAAGTCTATTATTGATTTCATACATTTCATTTTCTCCCACAGAAAATCCTTGAGAATTAAGATAAAAACTCTTTTCATCATCAAGACTCTCTAAAACAAAATAAATACGTCCGACCATCTCAGGTCCATGATTCTTAAAACTTGCACTATAATCAGGTGCTAAGTCAGCATAAATAAGATCAGGGAAAGTAATATTTTCAAGAGTGAGAAAAGAAGTAGAAGCCGTATCAGATACGAGAGTTACCATATCATTTTTAAGAGTTGCTATCAGATAATTAGGTGTACCTGTACAAACACGCGCTTCTCGCCATTCTTTGCCACCTGTAAGGCTATTATCCCTATACATTGGTACAATTGAGTATGTACCATTTTTTAAGTTTTTAGGGAGACTAAAACAAAGAGTATCAGTATATGTCGTATCATCTATTTCCTCAAGTAGAAAATCATGAGTATATGTATATAGAGGTTGAACAATCTCACCATCCTTTTTCAGCATGATAGAAACGGAGTCTTCAAGTGTGTTCCACCCTATATTACTCATGTCATGAACTGCAATCTTTACAAAATCCTTATCATATTGAGCAGCACCATTTTCATTACGTACGGCACAAATATTTTGGAAAGTAAACAAATGTCGTTCAATACCTGTTGCAGCTTCATTATTCGAAGGCATAATACCTATGGTAAACATCTGCAAAATATTATATCCTTGTTCAGGGCTATCTTTCTCATACCATTCAGGCTGATTAGGAACCATATTCATAAGATATGTCCAGTCATTATCTTGCCCTCCTTTATTACCCCAACAAGCATGGAAATAATCATTTTCATCATATCCATCAAGTACAAAAGCATGTCCTCCGTTAGGGTTATAACCTGAGATAAGAACAGGACGTCCAGCCGCTAACTCAGTCTTAAGCATAAGAGTAATTTCTGATAGTGAATAGAAATCTCTATAATACATTTGTATTCCCCTATCATAATCGAATAAATTAGCCATGGCTAAAGGCTGATAAATGCTACGTGCTCCACTTGCCTCAGAACCAAATTTCATTTTAACAGAAATTGAACAGTCATAAGAAAGTTTAGCTATTGCATCAGCCTGTTGTTGAGTATATTCCACATCGTCATAATTGTCAAGAATATTTTTCCAATCATAAGTATTAGGCCACTTCCAATAATTCATTACCTCAGTCATCGAAGTAGCAACACATCCTACCAAACTACGTTTATTAGTAGTAGAATCAATAGGACATAAATTATTAAAAGGAGCATCTTGATGCCAAACATCACTTAAAAGAGGATCTACCCTGGATGGAAGAGTTTGCTCCTCAACGAAATGTCTGTTTGACTTCTTAATAATTTTCTGAGCAAAAGTAAACTGAGAAGTCAAGAGACAAACGGAAAAGAAAAGTAACCTATTCATTCAGTATTATTTATTTTTGCAAAGGTAATTAATTTTTTAAGGATAGGCTATAATAATGAAAAATAAATATTACATTTGCTAAAACTTAAATATTTAACTAATATGAAAAAACTTGTTTTTCTGACTGGTGCTGGTATGTCAGCAGAAAGTGGTATAAGTACTTTCAGAGATAGTGGAGGTCTATGGGAACAATACCCTGTAGAAGCTGTAGCAAGTATTGAAGGCTACTATCGAGATCCTAAGTTAGTTATAAATTTCTATAATGAGCGTCGTCATCAACTTCTAAAAGTTAAACCTTGCGAAGGACATTATCTTATAGCAGAACTTGAAGATAAATATGATGTATGTGTAATAACACAAAATATTGATAATCTTCATGAAAAGGCAGGAAGCAAAAAAATCATACATCTTCATGGTGAACTTATGAAGGCTACTTCATCAAAAAATCCTAATGATCCTAACTGTATAATAACACTACCCGAGGATAATATGGATATAAACGTTGAGGACAAAGCGAAAGATGGAAGTCAACTTCGTCCATTTATAGTTTGGTTTGGTGAAAGCGTACCTATGATTGAACCGGCTATTGAAGAGGTACAAAGTGCTGACATACTTGTTGTTATAGGTACTTCACTTAACGTATATCCTGCAGCAGGTCTTCTTTCATATACTAATAGTAAATGTAAGATTTATCTTATTGACCCAAAGGATGTTAAATATAATGACAATCTTGGGGTTAAACATATACAGATGGGAGCAAGCAAAGGTATGAAAGAACTAATAGATAAATATCTTTAAGTTACATAAATATAAATGTATGAATTATATAATCATACGACAGAAAAAAATTATCAAACATGTTACTACCATATCTTAATGAAGGTCTTATAGAGGCAGGATGTGACGAAGCTGGAAGAGGCTGTCTTGCTGGAAGTGTATATGCTGCAGCAGTTATCTTACCTGCAGATTATAAAAATGATAAACTTAATGATTCTAAACAATTAACGGCAAAACAAAGATATGCATTAAGAGAAGAAATTGAGAGGGATGCCATAGCTTGGAGTTTAGGAATTGTTACAAATGAAGAAATTGATAAAATAAATATTTTGCGAGCAAGCATAACAGCTATGCACAGAGCTATAGCGGGACTAAAAGTACGTCCAGAAGCCCTAATTATTGATGGAAATAGATTTTATGAATATAAGGACGATAAGGGAATTATTTCACACACCACAGTTGTTAAGGGTGATGGTAAATATCTTAGTATAGCTGCCGCAAGTATTCTTGCAAAAACATATCGTGACGATTACATGAAGGAATTACACAAAGAATATCCATTCTACGGTTGGGATAAGAATGCTGGCTACCCTACTAAGGCTCATCGTCAAGGTATTAAGGAACACGGTACAACTCCTTATCATAGAATGAGTTTCAATCTTCTTGGCTCTACTCAATTAGAGTTAAATTTTGAAGAATAAAAAGTAAATTATATTGACAAAAATAATAAGTAAAGTGAAACGTAAAATCTTATGTTTTCACTTTACTTATCATAAAAAATTTATAACTATGAAAAAACACATTTTATTAAAACGTATTATTCTACCCCTTATCCTTCGACAACGCTTCGTATTACCTTCGTAACTCATTCGTATTACATTGAAAATGAGTATATATTTTTTAAGTAAGAAATTTCTTTTCTTCCCTTTTGTAATCGAATGTTGAAGCACATCTTTGGATAATACCCAAATATATTCATTTTTCCTTAAAAATCAAAATATCATCATTATTTTACTAAATATTTAATATTATT